>JAFGTL010000134.1 GCA_016934125.1 Candidatus Hydrogenedentota bacterium | reverse complement strand
GGACGGCTCGCTCTGGGCCGGCAGCCGCAGCTACCCGGGGGGCGCCAAGACCGTGCTCGCCCGGATAACCCCGAACAGCTACGAACCCGTGTTGACGCTTCCGAGCGGGGGCGACACGAGCTACCCCGGCCTGGTCTGGCACGACGGCCTGCTCTGGATGAGCTACTACTCGTCCCACGAGGGCAAGACGAGCATCTACCTCGCCAAGATCCGGCTGCCGGGGGTCCAGTAGAGCCGGAACCGGGCAGCCAAGGCGCACGGGGTCGAGGGACCCGCTTCGGCCATGCTCGAGCCCGAACCCGGCGAGACAACATGTTGTCATCGTTGACCACATGTTGGACTTCCGCCTCGATCCGGCCCCGATGGGTGAAAAGCGCCGCTCCACAAGCTGCATGCCTTTCACGACGCCTGGCGCGGTGAACGGCCTACGGCTAGCCACAGGCCCGATCCCACAATACGCTGTCTGCCAGGAGCTTACGCAATCGTCCAGGTCGAGAGGCTGATTCGGCGGCGTCGACGTGAAGGAGCATCCCCGGGTATTGAAATACCTGCTTGTTCACGCCGAATACCCGGCACGGAACTTGCTGAGTATCCCTACGGTGCGATGCAAGTGGAAGCTCGCGTAATCCCTGAGTCAAGGGAGGCGGAATAGGCCCGCGGGTTGGAAAGAGCCGGATCAAGGCCGGGCTGCAAGGAGAGGTACCGTGAGGTTGGTCAGCAAGTGCAGGTTCGGGGTCCTGTGCGTGTGCGTCGTCGCGGGGGTTCTATGGTCGGGAACGGCGTGTGCGCTGATCATCGAGTTCAGCGACGAGTCCAGCGACAGCACGCCGATCAGTGCGATTCCGGCATCGATCACCGTGACGTTTGAAGAAAGCACGAGCATCCTCACGTTCTTCATTGACAATCAGAGCGAGTATGAACTCATGCTTCTTGCCTTCAACGTATCGGACGACGTGACCGGCTTGTCGTTCTACCCGGATCCGCTCGTCACCTGGCCGAACGCAGCCCTGGCGGCCGATCAACGGGCCGACGGATTCGGGAACTTCGATTGGATGGTGGACTTCGATACGTCACCGGGCAACGCGGGCGTTGCGAACGCCGGCGCGGGCACGGACACGACGATCTCGTTTCTCGTGACGGGAACAGGCCTGACGATCGACGATTTCTTCTCGCACACGACGCAGAACGGCGACAAACTGGCCGGCGTCGCGGCGATTCACTTCCAGCGTGGCGGCGAGAACGGCGAGGACAGCGCGTGGGGCCTGGGGAATCCGGGCGAGAGCGTCGTGCCCGAACCGGCCACACTCACGCTGGTTGGCCTGGGCATCGCGGGCCTGCTGCTCCGCAGATTCCGAGGCTAGGGCCGGACGATTCGTATCCCTTTCTGGCGGCGCCATAGGTGTGCCTGCCGTCTCCCCACCCGCCCGCGCTGTGTCCATGGGCCGGCTCGCTTGATCCCCCCTCACCCAACTCCTATCATGTGCCCTCCAATGAGCTGATCGGCGGGGCTGCCGCCGGTTCGGGACGTGGACAACCGCTTCATCGGAAGGAGACGCGACATGGCAACGGGCACCAGCGGCAAACTGGCCATCCACGGAGGCGCCCCGGTTCGGGACGCGTCGAAGTCGTGGCCGTCCTGGCCCATCTTCGACGACACCGAGCGTACCGCGCTGAACGAGGTGTTCGAGAGCGGGCAGTGGTGGTATGGCAAGCGGGTAGCGCGGTTCGAGGAGGACTACGCGGCGTTCCAGGACGCCCAGCACTGCGTGACGTGCACCAGCGGGACGACCGCCATCGAGATCATCCTGCAGGCCCTCGGCATCGGGCCCGGTGACGAGGTGATCGTGCCTCCGTATACTTTCATTGCCACCGCGTCGGCCGTCGCGCGCTGCGGCGCCATTCCCATCTTCGTCGACGTGGACGAGAGCTGGGATCTGAATCCGGATCTCATCGAGGAGGCCGTGTCCGAGCGCACCAAGGCGGTGATGCCGGTGCACTTCGGGGGCCGCGTATGCGACATGGATCGGATCGCGGCGGTGGCAGACAAGCACGGGCTGGACGTCATCGAGGACGCCTGCCATTCCTGGGGATCCAAGTGGAAAGGGAAGGGCACGGGCGCCCTGGGCCGGTGCGGCGCGTTCAGTTTCCAGCGTTCCAAGAACATCACGGCGGGCGAGGGCGGGGCCATCCTTACCGACGACGCAGAACTGGCCGCCCTGTGCCGCTCCATCGCCAACTGCGGCCGCCGGGAGGGCGGCGCGTGGTATGAGCACCCGGTGATCGGCACAAACGCGCGGCTAACGGAATTTGGCGCGGCACTGCTCAGCGCCCAGTTGTCGCGGCTTGAAGCGCAGACGCTGTTGCGCGAGAAGAACGCGGCGTTCCTGAACGAGAAGCTCGGCGCAATCGAGGGCCTGACGCCCCAACCGGGCGACGAACGCATCACGCGCCGGGCGTATCACGTATACTGCCTTCGGGTGGATCCGGCGATATTCGGCTGCTCGCGCGAGAGGCTCTGCGAAGCGGCCGCCGCCGAAGGCGTGCCGTTCGGTGCGGGGTATGGCGCACCCCTGTACACCCAGCCGGCGTTTGCCACGGTGCCCGGCGCCCCGGACTACACCGCGTGCCGGTGTCCCGTGACGGAGGATCTTTGCACCACAAGCGGCATGTGGACACTGCACCAGAACCTGTTGGGCAGCGAGGAAGACATGCAGGACATCGTGGACGCATTCACAAAGATCAAGGAACACGTCCACGAACTGGCGGACTGAGCCGCCGAGGCGGACGAACGCAACCGGTGACGCGCATGGCCGACGAGAACCGACGATCCAACCGCCGCACGCCCGGCCCGGCCGAGAAGCCGAAGACGGTGACGTGTCTCCACTGCCGGTATGAGTACGATGCCCGGGAGGCCCATTGCCCGATCTGCGGCCATCCCTGGCCGTGGACAACGCCGGGAACGGGGCGGAAGGGCCGCCGGAAGGGCGGGTAGGTGTCCGAAGGCGCGCAATTCCATTGCGCGCAATCCCGTTGCGCGCAATCCCGTTGCGGCGCCGTGAGCGGCCCTGCTATACTCGTTCCGACTTGGGGCGAGGCCCTTTGACGAGGAGGCCGTAGAGGTGCGACTGCAAAAAATCCTGAGCTATGCCGTGAAAAACGGCGCATCCGACATCCATCTGACGGTGGGCAGCCCGCCGGCGATCCGCGTGGACGGCATCATCCGCTTTGTCACCGACGCGGAGAACCTCAAGCCGGATGACACCATCGGCTTCCTCGACGAGTTCATGACGCCGGAGCAGAAGACGCGTTTCCTGGAGTCCGGCGACGCCGATCAGGCCCTAAGCGTGCCCGGCCTCGGCCGGTTCCGCGTGAACTGTATGAAACAGCGCAGTTCGGTGGGCATCGTGCTGCGCCACGTCAAAGGGAAGATCCTCGATTTCACGTCCCTCAACCTGCCCCCCAGCCTGGAGCGGGTGTCCCAGATGGCGCGCGGGCTTGTCCTGGTTACCGGAACGACGGGCAGCGGCAAATCCACAACGCTCGCGTCCGTCATCGATCGTATCAACCAGATGCGGCGGTGCCACATCGTCACGCTCGAGGATCCCATCGAGTACCTCCACGTCAACAAGCGAAGCATCATCACGCAGCGCGAGGTGTCGATCGATACCAGAGACTTCAACACCGCGCTGCGTGCGGCCATGCGCGAGGATCCGGACGTAATCCTCATCGGCGAGATGCGCGACTCGGAGACGTTCCAGGCGGCCATTTCGGCGGCGGAAACCGGGCACCTCGTGTTCAGCACGCTGCACACGAACAACGCCATGATGACGATCGATCGCATCGTGGATCTGTTCCCGACCACCCAGCACGGCCAGGTGCGCTCGCAACTCGCCCTCCAACTCCAGGGCTGCGTGTGCCAGCGGCTCATTCAGAGCGCCGACGGCAAGGGGCGCGTGCCGGCCGTCGAAGTCATGTTCAACAACCCGGCCATCGCCGCGCTCATCCGCGAGAACAGCGTCAAGCAGATCCCCAACGCCATCGCCGGCGGCAAGGAAGAGGGGATGCAGACGTTCAACATGAGCCTCGTCGAACTGGTGAAGAAGGGCCTCGTGACGCAGGACGAAGCCGAATGGGCCTCGGACAACCCCGAGGAACTCCGCATGAACCTCCAGGGCATCTTCCTCAACCAGGGGCGCGGCGGCATCCTCAAGCGCTAGGAGCGTCTCCGGGCGCAGCGTCAGTCGGCCGCCTCCGGAAACGGAAGCGCTTCGGGAAGCACGGTCATCGCGGTGCAGAGCCCGTATTCCGCGCCGTCCCGCGAGCCGATCAACTCCACGTAGTACGCCACCCATCCTTGTTCGGGCGGATCCACCGCGGCCACGCACCGGCCCTCCCCGTCCAGTTCCTCGCTGTGCCACTCGGCGTCCCGGAAGTCCCGGCTTGCCGAGAACGCCTTCCAGAGAACCGCCTGGGCCTCCGGATCGGCCCAAACCACCTCGAGGGCGCCGTCCGAACCCTTCTCCCAGCGGTACTCGGGCAACGGGCGGCCGTCTACGAGGGATCTGTAGAATACGGCAATCGTGGCCACGCCCCGCGGGGTGACATCGTGCCCGGTGTTGGCCTGGTAGTGAAGGTGCTTCACGCCCTTCAGCCCGGGCACGTACAGATTGGCGGCGTCGACTGTCCAGTAGGGATCGTTGGTGCCGAGGACGATGAGCTTGGGCAGGCCGAGGGCGTCGCGGTATGCGTACGGATCGACGATCCGGAGGAGCCGGGCGCCCGCGTCGGTGCTCATCCTGTCCTGGATGCTGCGGCTCGTGTACTCGGCGATCTGCTCGCTGTAGGCGCCGTAGCAGCGCAGTTGGTGCGCCATTTGCGGCTCCATGTTGAGGAGATCGATCACCACGGGCGCGATGGCGAAGACGCGTTTGTCCGCCACGGCCGCGAGCCACGTCGTCCATCCCCGCTTCGAGCCCCCGAGCAGAAAGAACTCCTCGACGCGCTCGTGCAAGGTGGTGCGGGCGAAGTCCTCAACCGTGTCCATGGCACGCACCGCGCTTTTCACCATGGGCAACAGCAGCGGCCAGTCTTCGTCGCCGGTTTCGAGGAATTGATCGAAGGTATACGCGATGATCGCGTCTTCCTCTTTACCATCGAACAAGGGTTGGTTCGGCACCTGTTCGAGCATGGCCACGAGCGTGCCCGCGTCCTCGGCGATGGCCGCCATCACCAGGGCCTCCGACGAACTCAGATCGGGCCCATCGGCCTGCGTCGTTCCACCGTCAATGAGCAGCATGGCCTTCTCGGGATGGCGGAGTTCGGAGGGCACGAAGACGGTGAGCCAGTGTGTCCAGACCATGCCCTTCCACGTCTGGGACGTCATGCGGATCGTGTGGGCCGTGATAGGGCCGAACTCCGCACGCGACTGGATCGTGTAGGTGTAGGAATCGTCCGCGCGGCCCACGTACTCGAGGAGCCCGGCGAACGCGGGCCGGCCCGAACACATCAAGAACACCAGCACCACCACAGCAACCAACATACGCGCCATCATGCTCTCCTCATGTCATGCCGGATCCCAGGGACATGTCGCGGCCCCGTTTCAGTGGACGCGGGCCGGATCGATCTTCATGGGCTCGCCGCGCAACGTCGCCGCGGGCGCGCGCCACAGGGCATACCGGGCGTGGCACCGCATGGGGAAGGCCCCCTCGGCCGTGGCCGTCAGGCAGACGAGTGCCTCCGAGCCCTGCCAGTCGTATGCCACAACCTCGCCGGGGATGTCCACGTACTTCTTCTCCCCCGCACCTGCCTCGAGCACGCGCAACGCACCCGCCGGATCGATCCACGCCACGCGGCTCCCGTCGCCAGACACGCGCGCGTCCTGAACCGCGTAGCCCAGTTCCAGTTGGGGCTCGGGCGTGCCCGGCCCCGGAACCATCGCGAACAACCGGCCCTGTCTGTCAAGGAAGACGAGCCGCTGCCCGTCCGCCGTCCATCCCACATGCCCGGCAGGCCGCAGCCCGCGCGCGGCCAGTGCGTCCACAGGCTCCGGCCCCTCGAAGTCGAGCACGTGGGCCTCGCCGGTGTCCTCGGCGATGTACACCGCGCAGCCGCGGACGGGGTTGGGCACGAGCGAGCCGGGCGCCGGCACGGCGCCACAAGGCGCTCCGCCGCCGAGGGCGCCGCCCCGGCCGAAGGCCCGCCACCGGGGTGGATCCGAATGCGCCAGCATGACGGTCTCGGCGTCCTTCCAGCCGGCCGCGCGCCACGGGCCGGAGCCCGCCTCGTCGGGGAGGACGACGACATCCCCGCCATCCCACCAACAGGGCGTATGGGCCGCGAGCAGAAGGGCGTGGCCCGAGGGCGCCCACGAGGGAGGCGCAGTGAGGGCCTGCCCGAGGTTCAGCTTCTGATAGGCGTCGCCGGAGGCGTTCCACACGGCCACGCGGCCTGGGCCGGCCGCACACCATTCCTCTTTTGCCGCGACGGCGATCCGGCCGTCCGCACTGGCCGCCACGAACACCGGCCACCCCTGCCGGGGCCAGGTGTTGTTGGCGCGGTTCATGTCGACGGTGATGAACTCGGGATCGAGGATAACGCGCCTGAGCGGGGCCGCCGTCGAGAACACGAAGGCGCCGCCCTGGGCGCCGGGCGCCACGCGGCGGACATCGACACCGGAATCCATCACCAGGGCGATGTCGAGTTCACCAGGCGCCGGCAGATCCCCCGCGTTGTCAATGACTATCCGGACGCCGCCGGGAACCGACTTGAGCCCGCCGATGGCGTAGTCGAACCGGCCGGGCTGTTCGAGCCAGGCGTTGAAGAAGGGGGCCAGATCCATGCCGGACGCGAGTTCGAGTTCCTGGCGGATCGCCCCGTAGGACACGGCCGAATGGCCATGGATCGCCTGCACCTTTCTG
>JAFGTL010000133.1 GCA_016934125.1 Candidatus Hydrogenedentota bacterium | reverse complement strand
GTAGCACATGTCGCCGATCCGCTCGGAGACGGGCAGCGAGCCCGCGGGCTGGCGCAGGTCGCGATCGCTGTTCGCGATCCGCGTCGGCTTGCCGTGGCCGTAGATGTCGCAGTCGTTCAACACCGGATGGAGATGCATAGGGGGATTGCAGCGGGGGTGCGTCGTGCAGCCTTCCGCCGTCACCGCCTCGCAGTAGCGGGCCGCATCGAGTCCGCCCAGTTCTTCGGCACGATACAGGCCCTTCGCCGCATACCACCCGCCCATCGTCGAGCCCGAGTCCTTAGGCGGGCGGTGGGCGCGGATGCCCGGACACCCTTCGAGGTTATCCCAGAACCGGTTCATGGCCTTCTGGATCTCCGCGATGCGGGCCGGATAGTGC
Organism: Candidatus Hydrogenedentota bacterium; assembly: GCA_016934125.1. Lineage (GTDB taxonomy): Bacteria > Hydrogenedentota > Hydrogenedentia > Hydrogenedentales > SLHB01 > JAFGTL01. Next base: position 18,325 of record JAFGTL010000133.1, on the reverse strand, counting down.
TTCAGTTGCACGCGGCCCAGCGCGCTGGCGATCTGGTTGACGCGGTGTTTCACGCCGCCCAGCGGATACCCCTTGTACGGCACGAGGCTCGGATCGGTGATGGACTGGGCGTGGCGCGAATAGTGGCCGAAGGCGATGGCCCGCTCCCAGATGAGGCGATCGTTCGTGGCCAGCATGCCCGCCTCGCCGGCTACGAGCGATTTACCCGACATGCACGACATGGCCGCGACGTGGCCGATGGCGCCCGTGATCCGGCCCTTGTACAGGCCGCCGTGGGCGTGGGACACGTCTTCGATCACTTTGAGCCCGTGTTTCTCCGCAATGGCCATGATGGGATCCATGTCCGCGGGGTAGCCGGCATAGTGCACCGGGACGATGGCCTTGGTGCGCGGCGTGATCCGGTGCTCGATATCCTTCGGATCGATATTGAGCGTCTCGGGTTCGATGTCGGCAAACACTACCGTCGCACCGAGTTGGAAACAGGGCAGGGCCGTGGCCCAGTACGTCATACTCGGCGCGATGATCTCGTCGCCCACGCCCACGCCGCAGGCGAACATGGCCGCCAGCAGGGCCGCGGTGCCGTTGCACTCCGCCAGGCAGTAGTCCACGCCGAGGTAGGCGGCGAATTCCTTCTCCCACTCCTGGGTGATGTCCGTGTTCGACATCGTGCCGGCCCGAAGCACGGCGAGCACGGCCTGCTCGTCTTCCTCGGTGATGTGGGGCCATTTGCACGCCGCGCCGATGTCGGCCTTGACGGCCTGGGTGCCGCCCAACAGGGCCAGTTTCTCGCTCATGACTGCCTTTCCTTGCTGCCGCCGTTCAGCCGGCGCCGTTGCCCGGGGTTCCAATCGATTTATCCGATTGTGCCATGACGATAATGGGATCTCCCGTAAAAGTAAATGCAGGATGATCCGATTATTTGCATTATCTTACTTCGCCCGGCTATGCTTCCGCCATGCCGCGACATGCCCTTCAACCCGGAACCGAGCCCTTCTACCGCGCCCTCAACCCCTGGGTGCTCTCCGCCAACCACCAGGCCCCCATTCCCGACTGGCTCAGCGCCGGCGGCCACGACGTCAAAACCTACTTCGACATCTGGTATATTCCCCGGGGATCCGGCGCCGTCCGCATCGACGGCGTCTGGCACCCCTTCGGCCCGGGCGACCTCGTCACCATTAAGCCCGGCGAGGCCTTCCAACGGGAACGCAGCGCCCCGGGCGATCCCTTCGAGTCCTATTACTTCTTCGTGCTCCCCTTCGGCAAACGGGCCAACCGCGACGACGCCGCCCTCGCCCGCCGCTGGCCCACCAAGATGTCGTTCAAGTACTCGCCCGCCATGCGCGACTGGTTCCGCGAGCTTTTCGAGACCTACACCACCCGCCCGCCCGGCCACGCGCTCCGGCTTAAATCCTTCGCGCTGCTCGTGTTAAACGCCGTGCTCGGCCGCCTCGGCTCACCCACCCAGGAGGATTTCCCGCCCGCCTACCCCCAACTCCTCGCCGCGCGCGAGTTCATCGAGCGCCATTTCGCCGAGCCCATCGCCCTACACGACATCGCCGCGCACGCCGGCCTCAGCTCGAGTTACCTGTCCGGCCTGTTCAAACGCCATTTCGACACCTCGCCCGTCGACTACCTCATCGACTACCGGATCCGCACCGCCCGGATGCTGCTCGCCGAAGGCCTCTCCGTCACCGATACCGCCGAACAGGCCGGGTTCGGATCGTTGTATTACTTCAGCCGCGTGTTCGCGAATCGCGTCGGTATGAGCCCCTCCCGCTACGCCGCATCCTGCAAGAGCCACTGACGCCGAATCCGTGCCCGGAACCCGCCGACCGGGCCAACCCCTTATTCCAAAGTAGGTTAAATGGCCGCCTGGTCCACTCTTGACCAACCGGAGACCCGGGCAAATCGCGCAGATCCGCCCTCGCACCGTTGCAGAATGCCCGGGAAACGGCCGTCTCCCGCCCCTATTCCCCGACGGCGTCGCGGAGTTGGCGGGCGTTGTCGACGGCGTGCCCTTGGACGTCGTTGTTGTAGTAGATGTAGACATCGCGGGCGTCGTCGAGCCAACGGCGTATGTCTCTGGCGTCCTTTGAGATATGCACTGGCGCGTAGCAGCCGCGGTAGCCGCCGGAGGGGCCGTGGCGGCGGATGTAGACGAACTTGGCCTCGTTGGGCGCGGTGGCGGGGCACCGGGGCATGTCGGCCAGGACGACGGCGGCCCCGTAGCGGGTGAGCACCTCGGAAGTGGCGTCGCACAGCCAGCTCGGATGGCGGAACTCGACCGCCACCCGGGGGGCCTGGAGCTTGGCGGTTCGTTTGAGTTCGGCGAGGAAGGCGTCGAGCAGGGGGGTGTCCTTCTGGAGCGAGGGGGGGAGCTGCACGAGGAGCGGGCCGAGTTTCTCGCCGAGCGGGGCCGTGGCACGGAGGAACTGGGCGAGGGGCTCGGCGACATCGCGGAGGCGGGCGTCGTGGGTGATGCGGCGCCAGAGTTTGATGGCGAACCGGAACCCCGGGCCGACCACGTCGCGCCAGCGGGTTACGAGGGCGGGCGTGGGCAGGCGGTAGAAGGTCATGTTGACCTCCACCGTCGGGAACCGCTCCGCGTAGAAGGCCAGCCAGTCGCCCTGCTTCAACCCCTTGGGATAGAAGCGCCCTTTGGCCCAGTGGGCATAGCTCCAGCCGCTCGTGCCGGCGTATAGCGTGGCGCGTGCCATGGCCCGCCCTCCCTGCGGACAGCAGCATCCGGCGCACCGGCCGCGGGCCGGCCGCCAAGGGGTGTCCCTCGCGTCTCCGGAATACAGTATGCCATACGGCGGCCCTCAAACGCGGCGTTCCGCGCGGCACAGATCCCCCGGCCGCCGATACCAATATCGGCTTGCCCCGGAATCGACTGAACACGCCCCGCCTTCGCGTGCGGCCCACGCGTTCCGTGGGGCTCGGGAGTTCCTGACAGCGGCGACGGCTCCTCTGTCCGTCCCCCTCCGTCGGTGCCTCCGTCGGTGCCTGTCCGTGCCCGGGCATTTAGCGCCAGGTGACGAGATCGGTGCTTTCGAGGAGGAGGAAACTCATGTGGTGGCTGGCGTCGCGGCCCTGATAGATCATGTAGAACGTGCCGGGGGCGCCGAGGCCTTCGATGATGACGGGCGCGCCGAACCCGGTTCGGGACGCGTCGAACACGGGCACATCGCACAACCCGCCCTTCTCCCAATGGATGAGATCGTCGCTCCAGGCGTAGGCGATCTGTTGGTTGCCCAGCCGCGCCGAATAGAGCATGAACCACCGGCCCTTGTGGCGGATCACGCAGTTGTTCTCGTTGCCGTCCGGCTCTTCCCAATCGAAGTCGACGCCGATGACGGGCGCATCGGGCGAGGCGTCCTCCCACTGCTCGAGATCGTCGGACACGGCCACGCCGATGAGGTTGTGGCCGGCCGGCTTGCCCCACCGCGTCGAGCCGACGTAGTAGCAGTAATACCGGCCGTTCCACTCGACGAGGAAGGGATCGATGACGCGCTTGTCCGCGTTCCAGGCGTTTTCCGGGCCCGTGTTGAAGATCTTCTTCGGCTCCGTCCAGTGGACGAGATCGTCCGAGAAGGCCAGGCAGAGGTAGTGGGGGAACTCGCGGTACTGCTGGTAACAGAGGCACCACCCTTTGTCCGTCTTGATCACATTGCCCGGCGACGCATACCCCTCCGGCGAGACGATCGCGATGGGCGAGAACGTCCGGAAATCCTTCGTCGTCGCCATCCCCACATGCCACGTCTTCGCCTTGGGATCGTAATACGTGAAGTAGAGGTAGATTGTCCCGTCATGCACCAGTACCGCCGGATCCCGCAAGTGCATCTCGTCCAACCGCCACACCGGATTCGTGATCGCCGAATAGTCGAATTCCAACACGGCACCACCGCCCTTCACTTCCTCCGCGGCACCCGCTGCCGCGCACACCAGCATGCATTGAACCACGAATGAACACCAGTTTGCACGAATGGGCAGCCGCGCGCAGCGTGTCCTCCACGTCATCGCGAATTCCATTATTCGACGAATCCCCTTCTTCCCAATCAGTTGGTGTCCATTCGTGTTTATTCGTGGTTGGTTCTTTGCTTTGAACCACGAATGGACACCAATACACACGAATGAGAGGCGGCCTCTAGAAGGCTCGGCTCTCTATTGTGTATTCCGCTATTTGATGAGCTCTTTGCTTCCGAATCAATTGGTGTCTATTCGTGTTCATTCGTGGTTCGCTCTCTCCCTTGAACGATGAATGATCCGTGGCCCCGTTCTCGTCGGCGCACGGCCGTGCTGACTTCTGTCAGAGGACGACGCGCTTCCATTCGAGCTTGGCGTGTTTGAAGTTCAGGATGAGGCCCACCCGCAATCCGGTGATCTTCAGGTAGTTGAGCATCTGGCCGATCTCGTGATCTGTGATTCGATCGATGGTCTTGGTGTCGACGATAATCTGATCGAAGCAGATCAAGTCGGGCACGTATTCGCCGACGATGACATCTTTGTATCGAACCTCGAATCGCGGCTGCTGCTGAACGGGAATGCCCTGGAGCTGCAATTCAACCACCAAGGCGTTCTCGTAGGGTTCTTCCAGGAACCCGTGGCCCAGGACGTTGAGGAGTTCCATCGCGCAGCCCACTATCCGATGGACTTCCTCTTTCAACAGCAATTCGTGTCTATTCGTGTCCATTCGTGGTTCGCTGATTGTTCCATAGCCCCATGGGTGCGGGCCTTCGCCGCCTCCGAAGGCCGGACTCGATTATAGCACCAGATGCCGGGGCTGCCGGACAAGAAAAGCGGTTTTTTGAGCCACGAATGCACACGGATAAGAGGCCGCCCCGAGGACGTCTGGCTCTCCCCTCTATCGTGTCTCCCATTGTCCGATGAACTCTTTGCTTCAGAATCAATTGGTGTCTATTCGTGTTGATTCGTGGTCTGTTCTCTGGTTTGAACCATGAATGGACATGAATACAGACGAATAAGAGGGCGCGCCGAGGAGGGCCGGCTTACCGTCGCGTATTCCATTGTTCGATGAGCTCTCTGCTTCCAAACCAATTGGTGGCCGTTCGTGCCTATTCGTGGTTCATCCTACGGCACGGCGAGTGCTGCGGTAGGGATGACGGCGAGTTCGGCGCTGTTGCGGTTGCGGCCGCGGTTGCCGTCGTTCGAGTAGACGACGTAGAGGGCGCCGTCGTGTTCGGCGGCGTAGGGGTAGGAGAGGCGGGTGCCGGCGGCGGATTCGCCCGGGCCCTCGGCGAACACATCGTCGCGGATGCGCCACAGGGTGGACAGGGCGCGTTCGCCGGGTTTGCTCACGGCGATGCACAGGGGATGGCGCTGGCGGCCGTGATCGCGCACGAGGGTGCCGACGACGTAGCGCTGGCCGGTGGCGAGGCGGCCCGCGTAGAGTTTCGTGCTCGGCGTGGGTAGGTTGGCCCACTGGACAGGCGTCCACGTGGCGCCGAAATCGGCGCTCGTGGACACGAGGGCGTAGGAGTCTTTCCCGCTCGGGCGGATGATCACGGTGAGGGCGTCCTCCTCGACGATCACCGTCGATTCGCCCCAGATGGTGCGCAGATCCTCCGAAATCGGCAGCCGGATCGTGTCCCACTGGGTGAAGTCGTCGCCGTGGCTGATGGCCACGGCGGGCCAGGCCCATTTCGAGCCGTCCGGCGTGTCCATGCCCGCGAAGATCCAGTTGCCGTTGGCCATGCGCCTCGGTTCATCGCAGGGCCAGATGCCCGTGGCCACGTCGCCGCGGGGTTCCCACACGCCCGGGGCGCCGTCGGGGGCGGGCGCGGCCTCGTTCAACACGAAGGCCTCGGTTTTGAGGTGGGTGTAGCCCGCGCCGAACCGGGCCAGGAAGATCCACAGCGCGCCTTCGTGGGACAGAAACACGCCGTGGCTCCGGGCCTCGGTGTCCGTATGCGGCGCGACGAGCCACACCGGGCTCCAGGTGCGGCCGCCGTCCGTGCTGTGGCGGCCCTGGGCGATCTCGGTGGGCGTGTTCTCGTCGCCTTTGTTGTGGCCCCAGAAGGTAAACAGGGCGTCTTTGTGCCACACGGCCGCGACGCCGTGGAGCCAGTTGAATCCGTCGACGTCGGGCTCTCGCTTCTTGATCTGCTCGAACCGGACGTCGTCGAGCACGGGCGCCTCGGCGGCGGTGGGCACGGGCACGGCCGCGTCCCACAGGGGATAGGGCTTCGGCGACTCTTCCGACGCGGCTGTCGGGCCTGCGAGAAGCGCGATTACCCCGGACACCGTTCCCACGACGCCCATACACATTGCGTTCGTCTCCATTTGGGTGGTTGCGGCGGTGTCATGCGCCGTCGCTCGCCTCGCCCTGTTTCTTGTACACCCGCACATAGTCCACGTACAGGTGATCGGGCAGTTCGGCCTCGGCGATGTCGCCGCCCCACTCGCCCACTTCGAGGCTCAGGATCATGTACTCGGGGCGGTGGGAGATACCCTGATCCGTCGCCCACGTGCGCTCGCCGTCCACGTAGAACACGTACTCGTCTTCCGTCCACAGCAGCCCGAAGGTATGCCAGCCCTCGGTGATTCCGGGCCGATCCACGATGGATACGCGCCACTTGTGATCATCCCCGTAGCCATCCCAGTGGTTCGTGTGCTGGACGCGCTCGCCCCGTTTCCGGAGGAACTCGTAGATGTCGATCTCGCTGCCGGCCGTGGCCGGATCGCCCACCGGCTTGGCCATGGTCGGCGTCATGAGCCAGAAGGCCGACCAATGGCCGATCTGCGTCTGGAGTTTCACGCGGCACTCGAAATAGCCGAAGGCCGTGTCGTACTTGCCGTGGGTGCAGATCATGGCCGTGTGATACGCGTCGCCGTGCTTCGATGTCGTCAGCACGAGGTGGCCCTTGCCGTCGAGGTTGGCGTTCTCACGCACGTTGATGGCGTCGCGCCGCGGGCCGAGATCGCGGTGATCCCACTTGCCGGGATCGAGTGTCGTCCCGTCGAACTCGTCCGCCCAGGCCAGCGCGTAGCCCTCGACAGGTGCGCCGCTCCCAGCGCCTCGGCCCTGCACGCTCGCACACCCGGCCGCACACGCCGCCACCGCCACCGCCGCCACGATTGCCTTCGTTGTCCGTCCCATGGTGCTCCCCTCCCGTTGTTCCAACGAACCCGCCGTCACGGAGTCTCCCCGGCCCCGGCCAAGGCGCCCACCTCCGCCGGGCTCAACGCGCGGCCGTACAGCAGCACCTCATCGAGCAGGCCCTTGAAATGGGCCCAGTGGCCTTTCGCGTAGGAACCGAGGCACAGGGGGAACTGGTTGCCGTTCACCGGCCCGGGCCGATCCATGGTGGCCTGCTCGACGCCGTCCACGTAGAGGCGCATCGTCTTACCGTCGAAGGTGCCCGCGAGGTGCACCCACCGGCCCGTGGGCAGCGGCGACGGGGCCTTCAGATGATGGCTCCACGACGTCTGCGGCACCTCGAATGTCGGCTTGTCGTCCACGAGCCCCATGCGGTAGCCCGTCTGGGTGCCGCCGCTGAACACGTGGTTGACGAACCACTGGTTGGACTGGCCCGTCTCGTCCGTCTTCACCCAGCACGCGACTGTCAGCCCCGACTCGGGCGACAGGGCCGGATCGTAGTCGACGAGCCCGCACCCGCCCCTGCACACCAGCGCCGAACCGTCGACGCCGGGCGCGCGCGCCCCGTCGTAGAGGATCGCGCCGAACCGGTGGCCCGAGTAGTCGAGCGCCACCGGCGCGTCATCCTTCTCGTCGAACGCCCACCACCCGATCAGGCCTTCCTCGGGCACGCCGGCCTTGCGAACCCGCTGGGTGCGCAGCTTCCCGAGGTTTTTGTCGCGGGCGCGGTAGGCCGCGTAGGCCGTGTCGTAGGGGCCGAGGCCGATGTCCTCCGGGATGAGATCGATGTGGGGTTCGGGCGCCTTCGAGAACACCTCGCGCACGGCATCGAGGTAGCCGAATCCGTACTCGCGGTAGGGCGCGATGTAGTGCCCTTCGCCCCACTCGTTCCAGTTGTCGAGGAGCAGCATCCGGCTGCCCAGCCCCTCGCCCGGCATCGACTCGACGAACGCCTTGCCCTTTTCGAGCAGTGTCTTGTACTCCTCGGGCGGGATCTTCCAGATGCTCCCCTCGTCGTGCCAGCCACTCCACGCCTGCGACAGCGTCACCACCTGCGGCAGGATGCCGAGTTCCTGGGTTTTCGCGATGGACGCCTCCTGCGCCGCGATGGCCTGCTCGGGCGTCGGGCTGTTGCCCACGTGCCAGCAATAGGCGAAGCTGTAGTCGAGGCCGAGCCGCTTCATGAGGCCCAGGTGCTCCGGATTGAGCCCGCGATACTCGCCGAGCAGGCAGAGCCCGTCGAACCCCGCGTCGCGGCACGCCTGCCGCATCCAGTCGAACGCCTTGACTACGTTCTCCTCGCTGCCGAGATCGTCCACGAGGAACTCCGGCCGGTAGATGAACAGCACGGGTTTGTTGTCAACCTTGAGGTAACTCGGGTGGGTGAAGTAGTTCTCCATCCAGTATGGGAACAGATTCTCCTTGAGATCTTGTTCGTCGGCCACGCCCGCGAACCCCCGCCGCTGGTTTTCCCACATGATGGTGAACTTCATCTTGTCCACGAACCGCGATTTGAACAGCGCCTCGTGGATCGCGCTGCTGAACCGCGTCTCCACGGGGCCGCCCTGGCTCGCGCGATACCAGCAGTAAATGAAGAAGGACACGCCGTGCTCGACGGCCCACTTCGTCTCCCAATCGCTCACCTCGGGGTTTTCCTGGGCGTAGAACCCGAGGGCGGGCGTCCGCTCGGGGTGTTTCAGCAACTGCGCCCACATCTCCGGCTTGTCCGCCTCCCAGAGCGGGCAATGATGCGCGCCGATCAGGATCTCCGTCTCGACGGGCTCCGGCTCGGGAATGTAGGGGAGCTTCTGCATTTCGACGGCGGGCAGAAAGAGCACGGTAAGGGCCGCCTCGATGGATGTGTCGCCCGTGCGCACCTCGAGCCCGAACGCGTGCTCCCCGGCCTCCTCCGCCACAACCTCCCACTCGAGTTCGCATTCGTCCCACGGCTCGATCACCACCGCCGGCGCCGTGGCCGGCGTGGTGCAGCGCACGCCCGCCGGCACCTTGAGTTCGGCGACGACCGATGCCTTGACGTCGCCCGTGTTCCGGATCACCGCCGCGATGCCCGCCGGGCGCCCGGCGCGGCTCAAGGGTTTCACGGGCTGGAACGCAGTCACCTCGATGCCGCCCCCGGCAGGGCCGCCCCCGGCAGGGCCGCCGCCGGCCGGTTCCTGGGCCGCGGCGCGCGTTGCCGCAGTGGCGAAGAAAAGGCCTATGCACGCCAACACCATACGCATCATGCATGAACTGATCATCGGGCCGCCTGCTCCCTGTGGTTTGAGCCGCGAGAATCCGGGGTGCCCCATGCCGCCCCGCCACGGGCATGATAGGCAGCGGGGGCGTCGCGATCAACGCCGGGGCTGGGCCTGCGTCGCGAGACGCTGTATCGTCGCCGGATTGGGGCAAGAAGCGAGGGAAAAGAAGGAAGTTTGACAGGATTCACAAGATTCACAGGATGAGCGGCAAGAGCAATCTTGTCAATCTTGTGAATCCTGTCCAACCGGCAGATCCCCGCGCGGTTGCCATGCCGTTTCGTTCGGTCAGAAGGAGTAGCGCGCGGCGACGTAGAGGTTCGAGTTGTTCTCGAACTGGCCGAAGAAGGTGGTGTCCGATTCGCCCCAGAATACGTTGCCACCCGCCTCGACGGCCCAGGCATCGCTCATTTTGTACTTGGCGTGGGGGCGGAAATAGGCGTCGCCGTCGGACGGGCTGTAGTACGTGAACAACGAGAGCGTCAGGTTCTGGTTCATGAGCAGCTTGGTGAGGCGGACGGTGAACACATGCCGATCCCGATCCCGCTGCGGCATGAAGAAGAAGTTCGAGTTCTTGTAGGCGCTGTAATCCATCATGTGTTCGAGGTAATACTGAAGGGCGCCCGTGAACTCCTTGGCGAGTTCGCGCTCGTAGCCCACGAGCAGCCGGAACTCGCTGTTGTTCACGTACATCTTCGAGCCGTCGCCGTCCTGCCGCGAGTCGTAGTAGCCCGCCTCGATGTTGAAGATGCCCTTGCCCACCGGCGTGCGGAGGCTCGCGCCGTACACGTTGAGCTTCGGGAACGTCGCCTGGAACGGGATCAGCCGTTGCCCGGCCGGGCTCTTCCAATAGCCCGCGTATCCGTAGGCGGCGACTTCGGCGCGGCCGAGGCGGCGATATACGCGCAGCGCGAACTCGTCGTCCTCGAACCAGGTGCTCGGCGGGTTCGCATCCACCTGGCGCCGCCGGCCCGACAGGCCGAAGATCGGGTTGTAGAAGCTGATCCGCTCGCCGGTGATGTAGCGATCCGGATCGAACTGGGGCGTATACACGAGTTCGACGTTGATCCAGCCCGGAAACCACCCGAGTTTGATGGCGTCGGACGGGGCTTTGAGGTATTCGACGTCGCGGCCGATGAAGAAAGACTGCCAGTCTTTCGGGAAGAGATCGTTGATGAACAGGAGATCGCCCGTGCCCCAGGTGAGCACCTGCCGGCCCACGCGCACATCCACCGTGTCCACCGGCGACCACGTCAGGCGCAACTGGCGCAGATCGAACTCGGCCTCCTCCATCACGCCGTCGAAGTACACGTCCGCCGTCGCTTCGAGAAGCACCGCGCGCCAGGCGCGCTCGGTTTCGAGTTGGAGCCGCGTCTCGCCGAGGGTCGCGTCACGCGGCTGGGCGGGATCCTCCTGGGTTCGTAGGCCCCCACGCGCCTCCCAATAGCCGTGGAGCCAGTCCGGCAGCCGATCGATCAGGCCCGGGCCGTCCGCAGCCTCGGGTGCCGCGGCCTCCGCCTCGCCGCCGTCGAGTCCGGGGGGCAGGGCGGGCGCCGCATCGCCTTCTGCCTCGCCGCCGCCGAGTCCCGGCGGGAGGGCGGGCGCCGCATCGCTTTTCGGCTCGCCGCCACCCAGTCCGGGCGGCAAGGCCGGGGCCTGCGCGCCCGCGGCCCCGGCCAGGAGGGCCGCGGCCAGGAGCGTGACGACAACACCGCCTGTTCCGATCCGCACGATCACCTCAGATGCTCCCGCGGCGGATTCTTGAGATACCGCTCGGTGAAGATCTCGTCGGGCAGGCCGGTGTCATACTCGACTTTCGAGTAGGCGAGTTCCGTGGCGCCGCCCGTGCGCAGATCCGTCATGCGCGAGCGTGTCACCGTCTTGAACCCCTGGATCTCCTTGACTTCGAGCGCCTCGGCCCGCCGGTATTCCTCGCCGCCTTTGTAATACGACACCTTCACCGGAATAAACGATTCGCGGTGGATCCACATCTTGAAGTAGTCGAACTCAACCGTGTCCGGGTTCTTGGGCGTATTCTTGAGCACGTAGAACGTGTCGTCCGTCTCCGCCTCGACGAGTTCGTGGGTGTCCTCATCGAGCGCCCGGCCCGATACGTCTTCGTAGAAGAAATGGGAGCCGACGAAGCTGGTGCGCTTATCGGAGGCCGCGATCCGCTTCACCACGTCCACCTCGCGCTGGTAGAGCCAGCGATCGTCGTCTTTCCCGATGTGCTTGTGCACCATAAAGACCATCTGGCGCACATCGAGGGGTTGCAGGAAGAACACGTAGAAGGCCTGTTCCTCGTCCTTGTCGTCGCGGTTGCGGCGCAGAATGATGAATTCGCGATCCCGCGTGCCGCCTTTGCCGTCGTTGATCGTCATCTGCACGCGCGCCTTGCCGTCCTGACCCTGGTAGTAGGACACGTGGTTCGTCTTCTTCACGATCTCGTCCACGGTGAGATCCTGGGCCGTCGCGCCGGCGGCCAGGGCCGCCACGAGGCCCAGGGCAAGCGCGTAGGTTGTCCACGTTCGTTTCATATCCGCCTCCTTCGCATCCGCCGGTTCCGGCGGGCGCGTCATTGCTCAACGCGGCACTTCCGCCGCCGCGACATGAATCCACACCAGAGCGCAAGGATCGGGATCGCCACAAGGCTCACCCAGGTGAGTTTCGTCCAGCCCACCGCAAGGAACTGATGTACGTTGACGAGCACGAGCGCCACCGCCGTCACGGCGGACAGCACGCAGGTGCCGCATTGGCACGTCACCGAGCATACCTTCGTCTTGGGAAACAGCAACGGTTCAAGATACCGGATCAGGGCCGGCAGGATCAGCAACGTGCCCGCGCCCGACACGAGCAGGATCGCCGCGAGCAGGATGCCCACCGTGTTGTACGGCACGAGCGGCGCGGCCAGCAGCGGCAGGAAGCCCACCGCGATGATGACGATGTTGCGGAAGATGGCCAGGGCCGGCTCGCCAAACACGTCGGCGACGCTGTCGGCCCAGGTGGGGTATTGCGCGCGCAGCAGGCGGGCCCGCGCCAGGAAATGGATCGCGAAGTCCACCGCCAACCCGAGCGTCAACGACGACAGCACGGCCACGGGCATGTCGTAGTCTTTGCCGACGAACCCGATGACGCCGTAGATGAGCCCGATCGTGACCGTGAGCGGGATCATGCTGAGCAGGCCCCACAGCCCGGAGCGGAACAGCAGGATCATCATGAGCAGCACCACGAGGAAGCTGCCCAGGAACGCCTGCAACATGCCGGACACCATCTTCTCCTGCCAGATCACGTTGATGTACGTCAGCCCGAACCATTCGGCCGTCAGCCCGGCCGGCGGCGGGTTGGCCGCCATAAACGACGCGGTCTCGTCGACCACGGCCGACATGTCGTTGTTATCCCCGCTCTTCAACTGCACCCAGATGCTGGACGACTTGTAGTCCTGCGTCACGAGGTGCCAGAGATCGTTGGGCCGGTGGCTGCTCTGATACTGAACGAGGCACTCGGCCACGCCGCCCGCCGAAGCCGGAATCCGGAAGTCGGAATCGAGGCCGTCCTTCATCTCCCGGTGCACCGTCATCACGACGTCGGCGAGCGAGTTCGACTTGCCCACGACGCCCGTGGTCAGCAGTTCGGTCTGGAGCTGCCGCATGTAGGCGAGCACCTCGGGCCGCTTGAACGGCTCGCCCTGGTGCATGGCGTCCGTGAGCACGCCGATCACCGCTTGCCACGCCGGCACCGCCGCGTCGTCCGCAAACAATTCCTCCTCCGACACGTAGCCGGACAACGCCTTGAGGAACGCCTCGGCATTCTCGGACTCGCCGGCGAGCCGGGCGGCTTCCCCCGCTACCTGTTCGGCTACGGCCGGGTTGTTCAGCGCCTCGCGAATGCGCGCCGTCAACGCCGCCGCGAACTCCTGCACCGATCCGGCCGCCGCGTCGTCGGACGGAGGCGCCGCTAGAGCGAGGTAGGCCATGTACGTGCCGCCGAAATGCTCGTTCAACACCCGATCCGCGACGCGGATCGGATGGGACTTGCGAAACCACTTCGTCGGATTGTCGTTGATCTGGATCCGGCTGATGCCATACGCCGCCAGGCCGCCCGCAAGCACGGTGAGCACGAGGATCGCCGCCGCGCCGCGGTAGGTGAGCCGGCCGACGCCCGTCAGGAACCGCGCCGTGACGCCCTGGGCCTCCGCGTCGGACTCGCCGCCCGTCTTCGCACCGAAGTTGGCCAGCGATCGCTCCGACATGAGCATGACGTAGGCCGGAATGAACGCCACCGTCAGCACCCAGGCCAGCATGATGCCCGCCGCCACGAAAATGCCGAACACCTGGACGGGCGGAATCGGCGTGAGCGCCAGCGACGCAAACCCCGCCGCGGACGTCAGCGAGGTATACAGCATGGGCGTGAACAGCGTGCCCATCACCGACTGGATGGTCGCGCGGCGATTCTTCGTCTCCTGATAGCGCTCGAAGAACTCGGAGAGGATGTGCACCGAATCGAGCACCGCGATGGGCATGATGAAGATCGGGATCATCGAGCTCATGATGTGGATCGTGTTGCCCGTGATCACCAGCAGCGCCATCGTTACGATCACCGACACGAGCGCGATGATCATGGGCGACAGGATCAGCACGAGTTTCCGGAAGAACCACAGCAGCAACAGGAAGATCACCAGCATCGCGAGCGGCGCCGACACGGCCATCTGCACGAACATCTCGACGCCGAAGGTGTCGTTCGCCACCGGCAGCCCCGTGATGAAGTAGCGATCGTCGCCGTCGAGCTTCGCGATCTCCGCCCGCAGCTTCGCATACACCTTGTAGCTCAGATCCTTCGCCGTGATCGGCAGGTAGAGGGCCACCGCCTTGCCGTTCTCGGATACGAGCGTCCCGTCCAGAAAGGGAATCCGCCGCGCCTTGTCGCGGACGGCGAGCGCCTCGTCCTCGGTGGCCGGCGGCCGCGGCATCAACCACTCGAACCGCACCTCGCCCGGCGCGCCCTGCTCGATGTTGTCCACCGTCGACGGCGCGAGCACGTCCACCTCGATGACGCCCGCGTTCGGATCGGATTCGCCGATGGCCTCGCCGCGCAAGGTGGCCGCGTACGTCGCGAGATCGTACACGTGCCGCAGCGATTCGACGTTGAACACGCCGTTCGGATGCGTCTCGTTGACGACGCCCACCACCACCATGTCGTTCAGGCCGAACCGGCGTTTCATCTCGTTGTGGAACACGCGCACCGGCTCGTTTTTACCGAGCATGTTCTCGGGATCGGTGTCTACCTTCACGCCGTCGAGCATGGGAAAGGCGCCCGGCCAGATGGACGGCAGGGCGGCCAGAACGGCCAGAATGATGGTGACGCCCATCATTAGGGCAGTGGTTGACCTTGGGTAGTCCGTACCGAGGCGCACCAGCCGCGATGACGTTGTCGCGGCGTCCGTTCCGCTGTCCATAATCGTCCTCCCGCGTGTCCGGCGAGGCCTGCGACGCCGCACCGACCCCTCAGGATCTCACTCTGCCATTCCTCATGCAAAAAAGCAAGGAGCCCCGCGGCTCACAGGATCCGGGCCGCGGCGGCCTGAAGCGTCGCGAGCGGCTGCATGCCGACGAGCCGGGCCCGCTCGAAGCCGTCCTCGAGGAATACGAAGGCCGGCACGCACGACACGGCAAATCGCTCCGCCTCGCCGGGAACCCGATCCACGTCCACGCGGGACAGGCGGAGGCTCCCGGCCAGCAGGGCGGCCAGTTCGGCCAGCACCGGCTCCTGGGCCGCACACTGGGCAGACCACGAGGCCGTAAACGCCAGGAGTTCCACCCGGGGCGCCGGGGGAGACACAAGGGGGACTTGGCCGTTGCGCGTACCACGGTCTTCGTCGGTGAGGCCTTCCATTGTGCCGTACCTCGCTTGGCGCCGGCCACCATGACCGGCGCGGTCGTCTCCGAGGTGAGCAAGCGGCATGCCGGGCCGAGTAAGAAACGTATAACATTGGTTTCCAGTAGGTTACAGCGAATGGGGCGGTGGAGGGACCGTAACATCGTGCGGGAAGTAACGTTACCGAATCGCTTCGTGCACTGGGCGCGTGAACCAACGGTGACCTGAGTAAAGGAACAGGGACTTTGCGGGTGGCCCAAAAATAATTTGGCTAAAATCGTGGAAAGCCAAATTTTTATGTTGACAAGACCTGTATCAAACGATTATTATTTGGGTGCCATGAAGAAGTCATTGCCAAATGCCTGCCCCTATTGCAGCGCCACCATGCGACCCAGTGCCATGGAATGTCTCGTCTGTGGAACCGAGATTCGCGGCCGGTTCCGCCACGGCCTGTTCCAGCTCCTCGATGACGACGAGCAACAGCTCCTCGAGGACTACCTCCTGGCCGGATTCAACATCAAGAGTCTGGCCGGCGATAGCGGAATGGGGTACACGGCCATCCGGGGCCGGTTGGACCGCCTCATTGACCACTATCGGGAACTCCGTGCCCACGAGACTGCCCAGACGGCCATTATCGACCAGGTCGCTGACGGCAAACTGACTGCCGAGGAGGCTGCCGAGCTGATTGCCGGCGCCGAGGCGGAGGAATAGGGTCCAGCCGAACATGGGGAGGAGGCCATGAACCAGCCTCAAGTGTCTTCTATGGAACGACTTGAAGAGTTGCGTGCCCAGGGCGCGATCTCCGAGGACAAGTTCGAGACGCTGCGCCGCGCCCTCGAGGCCAAGGCGGCGAAGCAGGCCGCTAAGCGCAGCCGGGGCGCCCGGTTGTGCAAGCGGTGGCACGACCGCCGGGTCGCAGGCGTCTGCGCGGGGCTCGCCGACTACTCCGGCATCGACGCGTGGCGCATCCGCGCCATTTTCCTGCTCGCCCTGTTTGTCTCGGCCGGAACCGGCGTGCTCGTCTACTTCGCCCTGGCCATCGCCCTTCCCTGGGCGGACAAGCCGGCGGAAGGCGCCGGAGCGGACGGCGAGGCGGGAGGCAGTGCCCAATCCCTTTTCCCGTGGGGGTTTATAAGCGCGCTGGGAGCGGTGGTCGTGGCCGATTTCGGGATCACCGGCTTCTACCTGCCCCGTCTCATTGCCCTGTTCGCCAACACGAACCAGGCGCTTCCCGCGTCCACCCGGGCCGCGGTCGGGCTCACGGCGTTCATGCGCTCGTGGCCCGTCTGGCCCGCGATCTACCTGGTCGGCCCGGCGGCCGTCGTAGGCGTCTACCTCATATTGCCCCCCAACGGCCCAGGCCGGCGCGCCGTCGCTGCGGTCACGATCATCGGCGGGCTCGCATTCCTCGCCTTTCTCGTCTTCGGCATGATGATGGGCTCTCTTGCCTTCGATAACCCCACCGGCTGGCAGATCGTGTAAGCCCTCACGCCCGGCCTAACCTCAATCAATAGAAGGGCATAGCCCGGTATCGGCCCGGTCGCCTCCCCCGTGCCTCGGGCTGTGCAGCGGGATTTCGCTGGCGATTTCCCGGCCGAAGGAGTACACTCGTGGGTGCGGCACTTCATGTGCCCCTGCCATGTCCGGCGCTTTCAGGGGAAGGAGAGCGATGGTAGTTGAGGTTGGCCCCCTGGTACGAGGTAGGCGTGCCCCAAGCGGCTGCGGCCAGGGGCGTTCCGGCAGTCGTGTTCGGGTTCCCCTGCCCGCAATGTGTAACACAAGACCGCGAAATAGGTTATCTGACATGCCGGTTCCTGCGCCTGTTCTGTCCAGGCGTGTCTGGCCCTGCGGACGTCTATGGTTGACGAGCCGCCGGGCACCCCGCGCGGCCGGGAGGCCAGCATGATCGAGGAGTTCAGGTTCCCGCTGCCCAGGGGCGAACTGTGCATTACGCTCCGGCACGATGTCCAGGTGGTCGTCTACTCCTACATGGGTGGCGTCGAGGGCGAGGAAGTGGTCGACATCCTGTCGGCGTTCTGGGCCGCCCATCCTGGTGTGCGTGACTATGCCCCGGTGACAGACGTGTCCGGGGCCGAGAACCTCCTGGGTTGGCGAGGCGTGAACTCGATTGTGGCCGCTTGGCGCCGGCTCATGGGGATGCAGGAACGTCGCCGGGCCGCTATCGTTATGCGGCACAGGACGTTCGACGACTACATCCGGTACGTCGAACTCGTAGTGGGAGACGTGGACCTCGAGGCGTTCGCCTCCCTCGAGGGCGCCGTGCAATGGCTGTGCGAGGGCAGAACGCTCGAACCGGAGCGGCCCGACGGGCCGGCTCCGGCTACGCCGTGAGCCGCGCCCGCCCGATATCGTCGAGCATGTCGGGCGGGTATCCGGCCGTCCTGCTCCTGATCGCACTCGTCGGACTGGGATGCCGCGGATCGGACGGCGCGTCTCCAGCCGATCTGGGTTCGCGTCGCAACAGCGTCGGCTACCGGGTGATCGATCTCCCCTATCCGGCTGGCCCAAAAGGCGATACGCTCACCCTGGCCGTGTGGTATCCGACCACGGCCGAACCCAGTCCGCTCCATTACGGCGGGCGCGTCCACGGCCACGTCGCCGTCGACGGGGCGGTCGACACCGAGCACGGGCCGTATCCCCTGTTGCTGTATTCCCATGGGTATGGCGGGTGCGCTCTCGCGGCCGCGTTTTTCACCGAAGCGCTCGCCGGGCAGGGGTGGATCGCTGTCGCCCCCGACCACCACGACAAGCAGTCCGCCGTCCGCACGCGCACCGGGGCGCAGGAAGGATGGGATCGCCGTGCCTTCGTGCGCGACGCCAAACGGATCACCGAGTCCGGGCCCGAGGATCGCGCCGCCTACCTTTACCGGCTCGACGAGATGCGCCTCGCCCTGGACGGCATCCTGGCCTCGGAGCCCTTTGGCGCGATCATCGACACCGGGCGGATCGCCGTAGGCGGCCATTCCCTGGGCGGTTTCACCGCCCTGGGTGTCGCCGGCACCATCCCCGAATACCAGGATGAGCGCGTCCGCGCTATTCTCCTCTTCTCGACAGGCGC
>JAFGTL010000132.1 GCA_016934125.1 Candidatus Hydrogenedentota bacterium | reverse complement strand
GCACGGCATCCGCAAGCCGCCCGGCATCGGGACGCCGCTTGGCCCGCCCAGCGTCACCAACGCGCCGATGCACGGCTCGTACGCGATGCCGGCCAGCGCCTCACGGGCGTGGCCTGGCAGTTCCACGTTGCCCGCCTCGAGCAGCGCCAGGGAGTCGGGCACGGGCGGCGTGAGGATGACGCCGTCGGCCGCAATCGACTCGCGGCGGGCGGTGGTCACCGTCCACTGGTTGTCCCGTGCCGCGATGGACACGATCCGTTCGCCGAGGCGCACGTCCACGCCCCGGGCGAGGTACCTGGGCACGTCCGCCATGCCCATCACCCCCCGGTATCGCACGAACCCGTCCGGGTGCACGCGATCATCCGCGCTCGTGAATCCGCGACACCATTCGGTAACCACGCGCTCGCGTTCCCATCCGGCCACCAGCCGGACGAACCAGGGATGCCGCACGGTGAAGAACTGTGCCGCCGTATCGAATACGGCATGGCCGATCCGGCGCGTCTCAATGCGTCCGCCCACGGCGTCCGACGCCTCGAGAACCACCACCTCCCGCCCGGCATCCCGCAGCGATCGCGCGGCCAACAGGCCCGCAATCCCCGCCCCGACGACGACCACCTTGCCTTTCGCGTTCTCGGCTTGCACGGCAGTTCTCCCGCTTTTCGCCTGCCCCTCGTCCGCGGTGATACGGGCCGCGGCTCCATGTGAGGCGATTAGGAGAGGAACACGCTTGCCCTGCCGTGCATTCCCTACTTCGTGTACAGGGCGGCCTTCCCGCCGCTCGACTCCGCCAGCGCGGGTGACTTCAGGTAGGCGGCCCCGGCGGGATCTCCCTTGAGATACGCGTTCCAGAACGCGAGCGTCGCCGCCCGCGTGTACTGCATGATGGGTTTGGGCCGGCCCGGATTGCGGGGCGCGCCGCTGGCCGGCATTCCCACAAACGAGGCGTGCGTCGCGCCCTCGATGAAGAGGAGATACTTGTCGCCCGGCGGCGCGAACCGATACGCGTCGGTCCGCCAACGCACCCCCTGCCCGCCCCGCAGGCCCACGTCCCTCGAACCCGTTGCGATCATCACCGGCAGGCGCATGCGGCACCACGAATGCACATTCAGTCCCCGCTCATCCACACCCGGCGGGGACAACGCCACCACGGCCCGCACGCGCCCATCCGTATACCGGATCGGGCCCGCCCCATCCGGCGCCGCCAGTTCCGCCCCGCCCACCAGGAGCGCCGTATACGCGCCCAGCGAGTGCCCGGCCACGCCGATCCGTTCCCTGTCGATCTTGCCGGCCAAGCCGGGCACGCGTGCGCCCACATCGTCCAGGCGATCGAGGATGAGTTCGAGATCGGCCACGCGGCCGGCCCACGCCTCGGCCCCTTCCTCCCGCCAGCGGCGCAACTCGCGCCACGTTCGCACCAGGCTCAACCGATGCCGCGCCGCCCCGTCCACGCCGTGCGTCGGATGGATGCACACATACCCGTGGCTCGCCCAGAACCACGACAAATGGGCCGCCCCGTCATTCGAATCCCCCGCGCCGTGCGAGAACAGCACCAGCGGGTAGACGCCCGCCTCCTCCGGGAAATACACCTTCAGCGGCACGCTCTTGCCCCGGGCCGCATCGGGCAACAACACCTCGTCCGCCACGCATACCGTGAACGGCCCCACGGCCTCCGCCGCCGACGCCCCAGCAAGGGCGAACCCGATGAGGAATCTGGCCAGGACGAGATGCCCGCTCATGCCCTCGCGCGCCTACGAGTCGAACGGGAACGTTGCCGTGTCCCGTTTGCCGGTGCCCTGCTGGAGCTGCTCGAGGTAGTCCTTGAGGACATTCACCTCGTCTGAATCCTGGCCCGGCCGGCCTTTCTCACGGATCAGCCGCTCGTGATCTGCGATGGCCGCCTCGAGCGTCGGCGCCGCATCCGCCGCGCCCAGCCAGACGAGCGCCTTCGCGGCCGTCTCCCGATCCCGGCCTACGGCCCCTGGATAGTCGTGGCGCAGCACCTTCTCGATGGCTTCGATGGCGCGCGGCGTGCCGAGCCGCGCCAGCACGATCACGAGCCAGTAGTCGCCCTTGCCGCCCGGCCCCGCGTGCGCCGCGCCCAACTGCTCCTCGACGTACGGCACGATCGCGTCGCCGATCGCCGCCACCGCCGTCGCGTCCTCCGAGTTCGGCTGCACCGTGCCGCCGGCCAATTGCTTGCTGATGAACTGCTCCCAGGTGTGCTGCTGCGCGACGCTCAGGGCGGGCTTCGAGCCGCCGCACCCGCACAGCACGCATGCCGCCGCCAGTACCGCCCAGATCCGGTATCTCATGGCATCCCCTTCTCTCACTGGCGTCCGCCTGTCGTGCACACAAGCCCTTTTCTGTACGCCATTATACCCCTTTGCCGCCCGATCCGCCGGTGGGCCGGCTGTGAGCCGGCGCGCGGCATTGAACCGCCCCGCACCCCTTGGTAGCATGGGCGTGCACCGAATGGGGACGCCACGCATGGCCTTGACACGCGATCACACCGCCCGGAGAACGAAGACTGCCCGAGCCCGCGCGCTCGATGGGGCGCACTGGCTCGCCGCCGTGGCCCTGGTGGCCGTGTGTTGCGGGTGCGGCGTGATTCGCGTGGCCGACTTCATGGCGCCTGCCATCCGGTTCGATCGCGCGGCCAACCGGCCGCTCCCCGGCGCCGGCGATCCCGCCGTGGAGGACGCGCTGGCCCGGTGGCGCGCCCTGCCGCCTGCGGCCCGCACGCGCTATCCGACGCCGTACCACAGCTATGTGCAGACGCCGGCCCCGGGTTCGTTCGAAGGCGAGTACGCCGTGGGCCTCGCCTTTTCGGGCGGCGGAACCCGCGGCACCGTGTTCTGCGCGATGTGCGTCGACGAAATCGAGCAACTCGGCGCCATCCTGGTTCGCCTGCCCGAGGGAACCCGCCGGATCGATCCCCTCGCCGACATCGATTTCGTATCCGGCGTGTCCACGGGTGCCATCCCCGCGGCCGCTTTTGTGCTCGATCGCGGCCCGAACTGCCCCGGCCATCTGCGCCGCGACGCGTGGCCGGAGTGTTTCAACCGCGATCTCGTGGCCCGTTCGTTCAAAGGGCTCGCGCTGCACCCGCACATCTTCCTGCGCGATCTCCTCATCGGCATGAACGGGCGCCCGGCCATGGCCGGCGCCATGGCCTCGGCGTTCTTCGAAGGGGCCGCGTGCAAACCCGCCAGCGGCCTCACGTTCCGCGCCCTGCCGGAGGTCCCCTTGCTCTTCATCGGGAGCACGGTAATCAACGATCCCGGCACCCCCTTTGTCCAAACCCGTTTGCCCTACCGCTACGCCCTCGACACCTATCCGGACACGGAGTGGGGGGTGGGCGTCCAGAGCTTCGAGAGCTTCCACAGCGATCCCATGGCGTACGCCCTCGGCGAGGCCTGCTACAACAGCTCCGCGTTCCCCGGCTACCTCCGCTCGGGCCTCATGCGTCTCCATCCGGATCAGCCCTGGGTGGGTTCCGGCCTTCCCGAGCCGGAACAGGCGCGCATGGCGCGCGCCCGCAACCAGCCCGGCTACGCCTACGTCTACGATCTCAAGGACGGCGGCCTCGTCGACAACCGCGGCGTGTCGTCCATCGATCGCGTCTTCGAGTCCCTGGCCCGTTCTGGCGGCGTGCCGCACACGCCGTTGCTCATCGGATTGGACGCCGGATACCGCGAACTGCGCGCCCCCGAGCGGGGCGGACGTCTCCTCAAGAAGGGTTGGTTCAACGAGGTGTACTCGGCCTCGCGCGCATCCTGGCAAACCGGCCAGGATGCCTATGAGCGCCTCTTCGACGCGCATAGTAACGACGGACTCTACGCCTATGCCCGGTTCCGGTTCGTCGCATGGACGCCCTACCTCGGGCAACATGGCCCGGAGTCCGACTACCTTGCCGAATTGTGCCGCGGCGAGCCCGCCATCGGCGATGCCGGGCGGTTGCTCGAAGTGCTCCGTGGCATCGGCACCACGATGGGCGATCTCACCGATGCCGAGATGGATGCGATCCGGGTTGCGGCCCGGTTCGCCGTGTGGCACGAGCGCGATACGCTCCTGGAGTGGGCGTCCGCGATCCACGGCGGCGCCCCCGCCGCCTTCGAGAACGCGCCGCCGCCCTGAGCGCCCGCGCCCGGTTACTTGCGCCGGTTCCAGCCGGCTTGCCCGTACTTCTCGCGCACGAGCCCTTCGACCGCGCGAAGCTCCTGTGCCGTCAGGACTTCCTCCGGCTCTCCGTGCAGATCGAAGGCCCCCCAGATGACCTCCCGGAGTTCCTGGGGACTCAGCGGCAGATCCCGAACAAACCCCCGGTGGGTTCTGTTCCCCCTATACTGGGGCCGTTCGGCGGGCTCGCGCAGGTAGCGGAGCATGGCGTCGTAGTCCGTGGCATACAGCAGCGTCCCGTGGTGCAGGATGGCCTTGCGCCGCCGCTTCTGCGCGCTCCCAGACACCTTCTTGCCCGACACGGCCAGATCGGAGATCCCCTTGTGCCGTGCCGACACGCCGCGCTTCGCGAGGGCGTCGCTCAGCCGCCCGAGGATATGGCAGTACGAGCCGCGCAAGGTGCGGATCTCCGGATGATGCTCGGGCCGCCACACGAGCGTGTAGTTGAGGCAGCCGGGCCCCTGCAGCACGCAACCCCCGGCTGAACACCGGCGCAGCACCGGCACACCATCCCGCGCGCACGCCCGATCATGCACATGGGCGCGCACCGCCTGTGCCACCCCCAGCACCACGAACGGCACCGGGCTCTGCCATACCCGCACCACTTCCTCAGCCCCCTCTTCCTCGACGGCCGACAGCAGAACCTCATCAAGCGCGAGGTTCTCTTCGGGGGTGGCGAGTGTGACGTCCAGGAGCCGCATCGTCAGCACGAACAGTCAAGTTGCCGCGCGGCACGCACTTCATCGAGCCGGCCCACGGGCATGGTGCGCGGCGCGGCGTGCAAGCTGTCGGGATCCGACTCGGCCTTCCCGGCGATTTCGATCATGGCGTCGCAGAACGCGTCGAGCGTGTCTTTGGACTCGGTTTCGGTGGGCTCGATCATGAGGCTCTCGCGCACCGTGAGCGGGAAATACACCGTCGGCGCGTGCAGGCCATAGTCCAGCAGGGCCTTGGCAATATCGAGCGCCCGCACGCCGGCCTTGGCCTGCGGCGCGGCCGAGAACACGCACTCGTGCATGAATCCCGACTCGAAGGCGGGCTGGTAGGTGCCTTTCAGCCGCGCAAACACGTAGTTGGCGTTGAGCACGGCGTTCTCCGAGGCCTCCTTCAGCCCGGGCCCGCCCAAGTGCCGGATGTAGGCACAGGCCCGCACCGCGATCAGGAAGTTCCCGAAAAAGGCCGCCACCTTCCCGATCGACTTGGCCGGCGTCTCCAGATCGTATCGGCCGCCTTCGCACACCACCCGCGGGCCCGGCAGGAATGCTTCGAGCCGTTCACCCACGCCCACCGGCCCCGAGCCCGGGCCGCCCATGCCGTGCGGTGTCCCGAAGGTCTTGTGCAGGTTGAAGTGCATCACATCGAAGCCGAGGTCGCCCGGCCGGGCGTGGCCCATGATTGCGTTGAGATTCGCCCCGTCGTAGTACAAGAGCGCGTCGGATTCGTGCAGCAAATCGGCGATCTCGCGCACCCGCGGCTCGAAGAGGCCGTGCGTGTTCGGGCACGTCAGCATGAGGCCCGCCACCGACTCGTTCAGCGCTTCCTTGACGGCATCGAGCCGGATCGTACCGTCGGCTGCCGACGCCACCTGGACTACCTTGAATCCGGCGATGGCGGCGCTGGCGGGATTGGTGCCATGCGCCGAATCGGGCACGAGCATGGTGTCCTTGGCATTCCCCTTGTCGCGGTGGTAGGCGGCCATGAGCAGCGCGCCGGTGAGTTCGCCGTGGGCGCCCGCAATCGGCTGCAGGCTCACCTTCCGCATGCCGGCGATCTCCGCCAGCGCCTGTTCCGTTTCGTACACCAGTTCGAGCGCCCCCTGGCACAGGCCCCGGAACGCCGGGCACGTCGAGAGATGGGGATGCAGTTCGCTGAATCCCGGATACGCCGCCACCGCCTCGGCCAGTTTCGGGTTGTACTTCATCGTGCACGAGCCAAGGGGATAGAAGTTCGAATCCACGCCGAAGTTCTGCTGAGAAAGCTGCGTGAAATGGCGCACGACGTCCAACTCGCTCACCTCGGGCAGTTCGGCTGGCTCGGCGCGGCACAGCGCCGGTGGAAGGGACGCCTCAGGCACATCCAACGCGTCGAACTGCGCTGCTCGCCGGCCCGGGCGGGACTTCTCGAAAATCAGCTGCATGCCGCCTCCTTCAACGCCTCGGCAAAGGCGCCCAATTCGTGTCGCGTGCGTTTCTCCGTCACGGCGATCAGCAGATCGGTGGCCTCTCCGGCCCCGACGGCCGCCAACGGGAGCCCCGCCAGGAATCCCCGCTCCGCCAGTGCCGACACCACCTGTTCGGCGTCGCGCGGCAGGCGGACGGCAAACTCGTTGAACGTCGGGCCGGCGTTGAGCACCTGCAGGAACGACAATCGCGACTTGAGGTACTCGGCCCTGGCGTGGCATTGTGCCGCCACTTCCCGGAGCCCCTCCTTCCCGAGCAGGCACAGGTAGATCAGCGCCCGCAATGCGCACAGGGCCTCGTTCGAACAGATATTTGACATCGCCTTCTCGCGGCGGATGTGTTGTTCCCGGGCCTGTAGTGTGAGCACGAACCCCCGCCGGCCCTGCGCATCTTCCGTCGCGGCCCCGATCCGGCCCGGCATCTTGCGCAGGTGCTCCTTCCGCGTGGCCATCACGCCCAGGTAGGGCCCGCCGAATCCGAGCGGAAGGCCCAGGCTCTGCCCCTCTGCTACCGCGATATCCGCGCCCATCTCGCCTGGCGTCTTCAGCATGCCCAGCGACAGCGGATAGAACGACACCACCAGCAACGCCCCGGCCTCGTGGCACCGGCCGGCCAACGCCGAGAAATCGGCCACCGAACCCAGGAAACTCGGATTCTGCACGATCACGCACGCCGCATCGGCCGGATCGTCCCCCGTGGCGAACTCGAATCCCAGGTTCGCCGTGTGCGTCTTCAGCATCCGGCCGTAAAGCGGGTTGAGCGACTCATGGCACACGATCCGCCGGCGCCGCGTGAGGCGCACCGACATCGTCGCGGCCTCGAACACGGCCGTGCCGCCGTCATACAGCGAGGCGTTGGCGAACTCCATGCCCGTCAGCCGGCACACGGCCGACTGGTATTCGTAAATGGCCTGGAGCGTCCCCTGCGAGCTCTCGGGCTGATAGGGCGTGTAGGCGGTGTAGAACTCGCTGCGCGTCGCCAGGGCGTCTACGGCCGCCGGAATGAAGTGATCGTAGAACCCACCGCCCAGGAAACTCGTGTGGCATACGGCGTTCCGGGCCGATAATCCGGCCATCGCCCGGCGCACCGCCATTTCGGACTCGGGCGCCGGCAGGTTCCACGACTTCGGCCTCAGCGACTCCGGAATCGTGGCGAAGAGATCATCTACCGTGGTGACGCCGATGACGGCGAGCATCTCTTCTCGCTCAGCAGCAGTGGTGGGCACCCAAGTCATTCGCTGTGTTCTCCCACGAACTGCTCATAGGCGGCCGCGTCCATGAGCTGCTCGAGTTCATCCGCATCGACGTCCGACAGCTTGAAGAACCACCCCTCGCCATAGGGATCCTGGTTGACGAGTTCGGGCTTGCCGTCGAGGGCTTCGTTCACCTCGCAGACTTCGCCGCCGGCCGGCGCATAGACATCGCTCGCGGCCTTGACGGACTCCACCGACGCGGCCGTGTCGCCCGCGCTCAACCGGGATCCCGGCTCGGGCAACTCGACATAGGTGACGTCGCCGAGTTGCTCGGCCGCAAACGCGGTGATGCCGACGGTGTGCTGGCCGCCGTCATCGCGGATCCATTCATGATCCTTCGTGAACCTACATTCGGCTGGAAACATGGCGATAACTCCTCAGGTTCGACACGTGCCCTGGCCGTAGAAGGGGGGCCGTGCCGTTTCGACTGCAATGTGTTTCGGGCCTGCGTTGAGTCCGGTGCCGGGCGCGGCCACGTCCTGCTGCAGGTAGGCCAGCCCGATGCCGTGGCCCACGCTCGGGCCGTAGGTGCCGCTCGTCACCGTCCCCACCGATTCATCTCCAAGGCAGATCGCGAAGCCGGGCCGCGGCGCCCGGCGATCGCCCGTCCGGATACCGCTCAGCAACGGATATCCGCCCCGCTCGCGTTGTTCCAGGAGCGCATCGCGCCCGGTGAACGGGGTATCCCACGCCACAAACGATTCCGCCCCCGCCTCGAGGGGCGTGCGCGACTCATCGAAGTCCTGCCCGGACAGGAGATAGCCCATCTCGGTGCGGAGCGTGTCGCGGGCACCGAGCCCGGCCGGCCGCACCGCGTCGTGGGCCCGCAACGCGCGCCACAACGCCGGCGCGGCCTCGTTGGCCACAAACAGTTCGTAACCCAACTCTCCCGTGTAGCCCGTCCGCGACACAATGAGCTCGGTTCCCCTCCACGCGGCCCGGCAGGCCTGGAAGTACTTCAGGCTTCCGGCCTCCGCGATCCCCTCGCCCACCAGGATTTCTCTCGACAACGGGCCCTGAATGTCGATCTTGGCCGTGTGGGCCGACACATCCTCTGCGCCGGGGTTCCCGCCGCAGATGCGCTCGGCCACCCGCGCCGCCGGGCCCGCATTCGTGACGACGTACAACTCGTCCTCGGCGAGCTTGATCGTGATCAGATCGTCGATGATGCCGCCCGAATCGTTCAACATCATCCCGTACCGCCCGCGGCCCGGCACGATCTTCTCCACATCGGAGCATACGAGGCCGCTGTACGCCTGGATCGCATCGCGGCCGCGGATCGTGAACTCGGCCATGTGCGAGCAGTCGAACACGCTCGCCTTTGTCCGCGTGTGGGCGTGCTCGTCGAGGATGCCCGTGAACTGGATGGGGAGCGCCCAGCCATGGAAATCGACCACTTTCCCGCCATCGGCTACGTGTTCGTCGTGAAGGGGAGTGTATTGCACGTCTCACTCCTTCGGGAGGGCATTGCCGTGTTCCCCCGTGTGTCAGAGATCCCAGGGAGGACAGGCATTCCACCTGCGCAGTCCCCGTGCCCAGGCGAACGGCAAGTCAACAGCCGCCGCTCCCCCGTGGTCGGTTCCACGCTCGCGCCCTACAGGACGCTTCTCGCCAGTCACGGCGGACTGTCCGGGCACCCACTGTGCCATCCCGGACACGCCCGTGTCAATGGCAATCCGGACTCCCGCCGACTGCCCCCACACCCGCAGAGCCGGCCTCACAGTGTCAGGAGTTCCCGCTTCGCCGTCGTGGCGCGGCTTCCGGATGCCGGCGGGATCCCGGCGACGCGTCCCGCCGGCCTGCGTGACGGGTGAACGCTATGAAACAGAATTGGTTAGGACGCCTTGAGCGGAGCCCTAAGCTGGGCGCGATATGCTACAATACCGTTGACGAGTTTGGTGCGGTTTGTTACTATACACAAGTGATAAAAGTACCAAATGCGCGCCCTGGTGTGTGGATTGCCGTGGCTGTGCTCGGGGTGGCCGCGGGCCTCATGTTTGCCCGGGCTTTCGTGGCCCCCGCCCAGCGTTCGCAGCCCGGCGGCCCAGAGCCCGATGCCGGGGCCGGCAAAGGTGAACCAACTGCGTCGCCTGCAACGGGTTCGGTGGGCCTCGGCCCCGACAGCGTGGCCATGAGGTATGCGCGGGCCGTGTGCAACGGCGATGCTGATGAGGTGATCGCCCTGACGCTGTGGATGCAGGAGCGGCTGCGGCGTGCGGCGCTCGAGGCCGACGATGCCGCGGCGCGGGCGAAGTTGAAGGAGGCGATCGTCGAGCGGGCGGTTGAAGGCCATCAGCTCCATCCGGAAGGCGTTGCCGATCAGTACGTGTTTACGCCGGGCGCTTCCCTTACGCCGCTGGGCGTCGATGAAGGACGCACGGATTTGGCCCGGCCCGCAGATCACCGCGTATGGATCCGCGTGACGTATCCGACCCCTGCGGCGGCGCTTCGGGACAGCCGCGGACATCCGATTCGATCGCTTGCCGTCGGCGTAAACGTCTCCAAAGATGGTTACGTGCTCAAGGCCGGTATCATCGGGAATCTGGATATCGACCACGGCTCGGTGATGTACGATTGGCCCTGAAACGCGAGGAGAGTTCTCATGCCCCTGGCAACATGTCCCCGCTGCAACAAGATGTTTGACAAAACCGGCCCTCTTGTCTGCCCCCGATGTCAGGACGCCGAAGAAGAGGATTACGAGAAGATCCGCCAGTCCCTGGCGGAGCATCCCAACCAGTCGGCCGAAGACTTGGCCGAGGCAGCCCAAGTGGATATTGAATGCGTGCTGCGTCTGCTCGAGGCGGGCCGTATCGAGACAACTGCCGCGAACCGGCAAGTCCGCTGCGGCCGGTGCGGTGCGCCCGCGATCAGTGTCAGCAAGAAGCTCTGCGAGAAGTGCCTCCAAGAGCTGAACGCGCAGATCGCCATGCAGACCTCCAAAATCAGACTCCCGAAGCGCCGCTCCGTCGACGTCGGCACGGCCTTCAACATCCCCGACTCCCTGGATTCGAAACGGGCAACTGGCGCTGAGCGCCGCAAGAATCTGATGCGCCGCGATGACGATTCTTGACATCGTCCTGCAACTTTGGGAACAACTTTGCGACCTCGTGGTTTTCGTGATTAGCGTTCTGCTGAAGGCGCTGGAAGTACTTGTACGATGACAACTCGGGACAAGATCGGGCTGAGCATACTGATCGCGTTGTTCGTTGCCTTTTTCGTCACCCTCGGCTACACTTTCAAGACGTGGGGAAAACCCAGGCCCGTAGAACGAAGCGTAATCATCGAGCAACGCGTCATCAATCTCAACAAATGACTGGCACACAAGCGGTGGCATGACTTCTCGTTCTCGCTCCAGACGGATCCCTTTCGCGGTGGGGTGTGTTCTGTCGGTTGCGGCCCTTGCGCTGGCCGCGCCCAGCCCGGCCGCCACGGTGTCCTTTGCGGCCTCGATCGGCGACGAAACCCGAACCGCCAACGCCGAGATCGTCGAGGCCCAGGGCACGAGCTACGTTCCCTTGAGCAGCGTCATCCGCCAATTCCACGGCGAGTGCGTCCTCTTTCCCGAGCGCGCGCAAGTCGACTTCAACGGTCAGAGCGCCTTGCTCCGCGTGGATGACACCCAGGTGAACTCATCGCTCGGGCCCTTTCTGTTGCGCCACCCCGTTCTGCGCGAAGACGTCCACCTCCTCGTCGCCCTCAGCGACATCGAGCGCCTGTTCGAGAAGGCCTTCCGCGTCTACGTACGCCATTCCATCGACGGCCGGAGCCCGGCTCCCGCGGCCCCTGCGTCGCCTCGCCCCGATGCCCGCGTGGTGTCGCAGGAGCTTGTCGAGCCCCAGGAGCCCGAGGCCTTCGCCGATCTGTTCAGCCCGGAACCGGCCCCGGCGGCCCTGGCCCAGCCCGGTTCCCCGGCCGGCCGCCTGACGCGGCTCGAGGTCGTCGTCATCGATCCGGGCCATGGCGGCACCGACGACGGCGCTGTCGGCCGGGGCGGGCTTACGGAGAAGGCGCTGTCGCTCGCCATCGCGCACAAGCTCGAACAGGCCGTTCAGAGTACCTTGGGCGCACAAGTCCTCCTCACCCGCCAGGAGGACGCCGACTTGTCGTTGGCGGCCCGCACCACTTTCGCCAATTACCACAAGGGGCAGCTCTTCATCAGCCTGCACGCCGGTGCGAGTTTCTCGCCCGCGGCCCACGGCTTCGAGATCTTCTGCCTGGCGCCCGACGGTCTCGATATGCCTCCCGCACCGGGCGAAGCCACCCCCCTCGGCGCGCCCGCCGCAAGCCCCGGGCTGGACGCGTCCGGCGGTGCAGGCCGGGATGCCGGGATATGGGCCGTCGAGAGCGGCCGCGTGGCTGAATCGGTGTCAGAGGCCCTGTTGTCGGCCACGTCCTCCGTAAACCGGGGCGTTCACCGGGTTCGGTGCCGCGTGCTTGAGAACTTGCGCATGCCGGGCTTCCTCATCGAGGTCGGCTGCCTCACTAACGGCGCCGAGGAGGCCCTCCTCGATACAGACGCCTACCAGGAGCAACTGGCTCGCGGCATCGTCGCCGGCATTCAGGCCTACCTGGCCTCGCCCGTGGCCGAGGAGCCGGCCCTATGAAGGCAACCGATCGCGTCGCGTTCTTCCGCAAGGCCCTCTTGGCCGCATGGGCGCTGTTCACGCTGATCCTCGTGTTCAGCCTCGCCCTCCTCGTG
>JAFGTL010000131.1 GCA_016934125.1 Candidatus Hydrogenedentota bacterium | reverse complement strand
GTGCTGGATCAGATCTCGCAGCAGACGCGCTTCATCCGGAAGATGTCGCCGCGATTGGC
Source organism: Candidatus Hydrogenedentota bacterium (assembly GCA_016934125.1). Lineage (GTDB taxonomy): Bacteria > Hydrogenedentota > Hydrogenedentia > Hydrogenedentales > SLHB01 > JAFGTL01. The sequence goes on along the minus strand of JAFGTL010000131.1, from coordinate 14,130 downwards.
CGAACTCACGCGCGACCAGATTCGCCGCACGCTGCAACGGGCGCTGCTGCCTCTGGACGCGATCCTGGGCCGGGCGTCCCTTCCGTTGAGCGAGGTCGCGCGCCTGCAGGTTGGCGACGTGATCCAGTTGGACTCCGACGTCAAGGAGCCCGTCTTGGTTGAAGTGGGTGGCTTGCCCCGTTTCCGCGCTCGCCCGGGGCGTCGGGGGGAGCAAAGTTCTGTCCAGGTGTCCGGCCTCATCCGGGATGACTAGAAGGGCCTTTCATGAATGCTGCCGTAGCCAAGCTGTTCGCAGACGGATACCTTAAGGGGTTCTTCGGAACCGTAGGCCTCATGCTGTCCAACTCGCCCACCTTCGAACTCGGCGAGCCCGATGACCTCAGCCTTGATGGCTGGCCCGACCTCGTGGCCCGCTACTCCGGCGCACTGCGCGCCTCCGTCTCGAGTGGCGGCGGAATCGTCGTGCTTCTCTCGGCCGCCGATATCAACACGATTGCCGCCCTCTTCGAGGGACAGGAGCCGGCCGCCGCCGCTCAACTCGATCCGGGCGATCTGGCCAAGCTCAAGGAGATCTTCGAGCCCTGCCTGGGCGGCGGCGCCAGCTACTTCAAGGAGCAATACGAGCGGGAGGTCCCGCTCACGGACATCGCGGTTGCCGGGTTCGACGTGGACGCGATGGATCCGCTGGGCGAACTGCTCGGCGATGACGTGACCATCGCGCCGTTCAGGTATGCAATAGGGGACGCGGCAGGCAAGATCGGCGCGCTGCTGTTCTCGCAGGCCCTCGAAGAGATCATCCCCGCTGCAGCGGCCGAAGCCGCGCCTTCGAGCGCCCCCGGCGAGTCGGACGACCTCGGCCCGTCCATCAGCCAGGACGAACTCGACAGCATCCTGCAGGGCGCGACCAAGCAACGGGCCGCCGCGGCCGCTCCCGAGGCACCGCCGGCCGCGGCACCGGCCGCTGCACCGGCCGCCGTAAAGGCGGCCCCCGCGTCCGGCCCCTCCAATATCGACATGGTCTTGGACATCCAGCTCACCGCGACAGCGCGCCTCGGCCGTATCGAGATGCCCATCAGCGACATCCTCGCCCTCGGGCCGGGATCCATCATCGAGGTAGGCCACCTGGTCGACGAGCCGATCGAGCTGCTCGTGAACGACAAACTGATCGCGCGAGGCGACGTGGTGGTGGTCGACGAGAAATTCGGACTCCGCATTACCGAGATCATCAGCCCCCAGGAGCGGATTGAGAGTCTTCGTTGAACGCACAGGACGAAAAGCAGCTCTGGGCTCGGTGGAAGGAGCAAGGCGACAACGCGGCCCGCGAGGAGCTGATTGTCCGCTACATGCGCGTCGTCAAGTATGTTGCCGGGCGAATGGCGATCCACGTGCCTCAGAGCGTCGAGATGGACGACTTGGTCGGCTGGGGCGTGCTCGGCCTGCTTGATGCCGTCGAGAAGTTCGACTACCAACAGGATATCAAGTTCTCAACCTACGCCTCGATCCGTGTCCGGGGCGCCATTCTCGACCAGATCCGCGCCTTGGACTGGGCGCCCCGCTCGCTGCGCGCCATGGCGCGCAAGGTGGGCGCGGCGCGCGAGAAACTGCGCCACCAAAAGGGCGGCGAGCCGTCGTCGGAAGATATTGCCGATGAGCTCGGCACCACGGCCGAGCAGGTCGAAGACACCATGGCCCAGTTGCAGACCGCCCAAGTCCTTGCCCTGGACAGCTATCTGCCCTCTGAGGAGAGCGAGGACGCACGGCGGCTTGACGTCACGAGCGACGCCGCGGCCCGAACACCCGAACAGGAGGCCCTGGAACGCGAAAAACAAGAAAAACTCGTAGAAGCCATCCTCCGGCTTCCCGAACAACAGCAAAAAGTGCTAAACTTATATTACTACGAGGAATTGACGTTAAAAGAGATAGGAGCGGTGCTCGAAGTCTCCGAGTCCCGTGTATGTCAAGTGCATAGTGCCGCGATGAAGGCCCTGCGGAAGGCGGTGCAGGGAGGTGCATAATGCCCCAGCCCGTGGACTTGCAGACAGAGGTCGCGCGGGTAACGGCCGCGGAACGGATTCAGCAGATCGCGGATCGCGCGTCGTTGGCTGCGCAACAGCGCGCCGCTGCCGAGGTCGAGGGCGAGCGGGTCGAGAACGAACAGCAGGTGCAGCAAACGCCGCAAACCGAAAGCCGACAAGTGGATGCGGACGAACACCGGAAAAACCCGTTCATGGGGCGCCGGCGCCGGAAGGGCTCGGGCAAGGATCCCGATCAAGAGGAGGCAGGGGGCCTCTACAACGCGGATGAGAGACCGGAACCCCTCGAGGGCTGCGAGGGGCAGCAACTGGACGTCACGATCTAGCGCGGCCTCCCGACGTGTCGAGGGCCGACTTCAGCGCGACCTGACGAGTCGACGGGCTGCGCCGTCTTCACAGTGAGATTAGGACATGGCGGACCTGGTATCCTTTCTAAGTGACGGGCTGATTGGCGCGTCGATCGTGGTGGCGCTGTTCGCGCTGCTCCTGATCGGGGTATACGCCTATGTCCGCGCGCGCCAAGGGCCCCCCCCCCCCGAGCGCGATCCCCGCATGGACCTCGCCAACATGATGATCCTGTTCCAGACAATGCGGGATTTGCTCGAGCAGCAGAAGGACCTCGCCCGCCAACTGAATCAGAGTCTCGACAGGAAGGTCGCCTTCATCAAGGAGAGCGTGGACACCGCCCTCGACGATCTCGCCGAGATGCGGAAGCGCGTACGCGAGTTGGGCGAGGTGGTGGACGAACTGCGGGCCGAACTGAACGGGGGACAGCGCGCGCCCCGTCGGCCCGCGGCCGCCCCGGACAGGGAGCGTGCCGGCTCTGAGGAACCTGACGAGCGCCCGGCGCTGAACGTGCTCGCCTTGCCCAAGGCCCCGCCCGCAACACGGGACGTGATCGACAACTGGGTTGGGCTCGATTTCGGCGGCGATGCGCCCGATCCGCTCCTGTTCGAAGTGCCCGAGGAACCCCCCGGTGAGCCCGAGGATGCCGAAGCCGCCCGGGAAGCGTTTCGGGCGTTGCTCAACATCGAGTCCGCATTGCCCGCGGGGCAGACGGGGGCCTCGGCCTCGCCCGGCCAGGAGCCGCCCGCACGCAAGGGCAACGGGAAAGGGAACACCACGCCGCTCCAGGCCCGTGTCTGCGAATACAGCGACGCCGGCATGACGGTGCCACAAATCGCCAAGGAACTCGGCATCGGCAAGGGCGAAGTCCGCCTGATGCTGAGCCTGCGCGGCGGCAAGGGCCGGTAAGTTGTCAATTCCGGGCGGAGTCCAGCCGGTACTCGTCACGGTGACAAGCCCGCAGGCCCTCGTGTCCGTCCTGCGCCCCGGCCAGCAGTTCCAGGCCGTCGTCGAAGGATCGCCCGGGAACCTGTCGATCCGCATCGGCGGCACACGAATCCCCCTCAGCATGGATGCGGTTCTCGAACTGGGCCAGGCCGTCAACGTCGAGGTGACGGCCGAGGGGCAAGGCCTCCAACTCCGGGTGACGCCCCAATCCCAGCCGCAAGCCGGCCCTCAGCAGGCGCCCGGCAGCGGCGTGACAGCGGACAGTCAGGCGACCGCCAGCGGCCAACCCGCCGCCGCGGCCATGCTGAACGCCGCCGCTGCGCAGTCGGGCGCCCCGACGCCCGCCGGGGCCGTGTCCGAGGCCCCCTTGGCAGCCATCATCATGGCGGCGCTCAAGGCCCTGGGCCTCTCGGAACCCGCCGCGGCACCCGAGTCAGCCACGCAGTTGATCCCGCAGAGCCTTCCCCCCACCGAGCACGTCGTGCGGCAGGTGTTGTCGCTTGTGCTGACCCAGGCCACGGTTGGCACGGATCTCGAGGCTATTCAAGCGGCCGTGGCGGATGCGGCGGCAGAGGGCGCCGTGCTGGCCGGCACGGCGGAGCGCCTGAACGGACTGCTGGCGCGCCTGCTGGTGTCTGATGAGTCATCCTTGGCGCAGGTGGTTCGCGAGTGGGGCCGATCGGCGTTTGCCGGACTCGAGGCACGGATGGCATCGGGGCTGGCCGCCGCCGACGCCGAGGGCCTCATCGAGCAACTGAGCCAGGACATTCGGGGCCTGCTGGCGCGGCTTCGGGAGGATGACTCGCTCGTGCGCTTCCTTCAGGCCAGCGGGCGGCTACGCTCCTTCGAGGGATCCGTCGAGCGCGTCCTCGAGCGACTCTCCGCCGCGGAACTCCAGAACGCCCGTTCGCTCGAGCACACCTACCGGTTCGTTGAGGTCCCGGTGATGGCCGACAGCGGATTCGGCCGCCTCCAAGTCCATTTCTTCGGCGGAGGCAAGGGCAGGGAGGAGGGCTTCGATCCGCGTAACGCCATGGTTGTGCTGGACTTGTCGACGGTAGCCCTGGGCGATCTGTGGGTTCGCCTGGCGGTGGTGGGCGGGGCATGTACCTGCAGTTTTCGCGCCGCCGAGGATGTGACTGCCGAGGCGATTGCCGCGGGCGCCCAGGATCTGCGCGAGGCATTGGCCGCTGCGGGATACGCCGGCGCGCAGGTGCACGTCACCAAATGGGATGGCGATCGATTCAGAGAACTCGTGAGCCTGGCGAGGCAGTTTGGAGGCCTGAACGTCAAGGCATGAAGGAGTCTGAGCACCATAAGGCGAAACGGGCCGTCGCGCTACGTTACGATCAGGAGAAGGATCGCGCGCCGCGCATCGTCGCGAAAGGGGATCGGCTGCTGGCCGAACGCATCATCGGCCTCGCCAAAGAGCACGGGATTCACATCCATGAGGATCCGGAACTGGTGGCGGTTCTGGCGAAACTCGACGTCGATACGGAGATTCCCGAGCGGCTCTTCCGGGCCGTAGCCGAGGTGCTCGCGTTCGTGTACCGCCTGAACCGGCAAATGGCCGATGCGGAGCGGCCTACGCGGCGGGCGGCGCCGCGGCCTTGATGGCATACTCTTCGAGCAGGCGCAGGTAGACGCGGTACGCATCAAGCGGCACGGCGGGCGGCGTCTGATGATCGACGCCGACCAGGAAGCCCCCCTGCCGCAGCACGGGCAGGAGCCGATCGAACTCGGCACGCATGGCGGCTTCGCCCAGCGTCATGCACATCTTGTCGTAGCCGCCGATGAAGCGGACGCCGGGATGGCCGGCGCGGATGGCGGCGACATCGCAGCCGGCCTGCCGCTCGAGGGGGAGGAACCCGTCGATTCCTACGTCGAGAAACCAGCGAATGAGTTGCTCGACGCGGCCGTCGCTGTCGACAAACGGGATGATCCCGCGCTCAAGAACCTGCGGCACGATGCGCCGGTAGTAGGGGGCCTGGAACTCGTCAAACAGGGCCCGCGAGATCATAGGGCCGCTGCGATACGCCATATCCTCGGCAAAGGTGACGAAGTCGGGCGTGCAGACGGCACACAGGGCCTCCAGCACGGCCAGATTGAACTCGAGCAGATCGCGGTTCATCGCGTGCAGCGTCTCGGGTTGCTCATAGAAGGCGCACAGGTGCCGCTGGATCCCCAGCAGCGTCCGCGGATACCAGAAGAACCCCTCGAGCGTCAGCCATACCACCATCTCCCCTCGCGCCTGCCGCTCCGCCCAGGACTCGAGCGTGGCCGTGTCGATCGCCTCGCGCGCGTCCGGATAGAGATGCGGCCTCATGTCTTCATAGCCCTGCAAGTCGGCGAGGATCCCTGCACCATGGTAGGCGGGGGCGGGGCATGAGGGCTTCCGGGGCGGGATCCACGTTTGCCGGTAGGCATCCTGCCCGAAGTAGTCGCGGATGGCGCCGCCCTCGACCAGTTCCGGCGGAAGGCCCTCCCCATGCCAGCGCTCGATCGTCTTGTCCCACCAGGTGGCCCATTCCAGCAAGGGCAGGCGATCCACGGGCTCGAAGCGCATGAGCCGCTGGAACCGGGTGCGTACGTCCATGGGCCTCCCTCGACACGCGCGCCCGCCGCGGGGCGGACGGCGTCAGGCCAGCGCAGCGCGGACAGCCGCCGCGATCGCGCGGATGTGATCGGCGCCCGAGCCACAGCAGCCGCCGATGATACGTGCACCGGCCGCGATCAGATTAGGGACTTCGGCGGCCATCAACTCCGGCGTCTCCGGATACGTGATCGAGCCGTCGTCGGCGCGAATGGGGCGTCCGGCATTGGGATGGACGAGAATCGGCACATCCGGCGCGGCGGCATGCAGTTCCTTGACCACCGGCACCATTTCGGCCGTGGCGAGGCTGCAGTTGGCCCCGATGATGTCGGCCCCCGCGGCGAGCGTGGCCTCCGCCATCTGCGCGGGCGACACGCCCATCATGGTGCGGTATCCGGCCGCGGTGGACGTGTCATAGGTGAACGTACAGATTACCTCGAGCCCGGTGTTTTCTTTGGCGGCCCGGATCGCGATGCAGGCTTCATCGATGGCGGTCATCGTCTCGATGTCGCAGGCATTCGCCCCGCCCGATTCGAGCGCCACAAGCTGAGTCCTGAACGCGTCGTAGAGTTCCTCCTCCGACACGTCCCCCATCATGAGCATCTTGCCGGTAGGCCCTACCGAGCCGACAACGTGACGATCCGGCCCGGCCGCCTCGCGCGAGAGCGCTGCCGCCGCCTCGTTGAGTTCCACGGTTCGTTCGGCAAGCCCGTACTGGCCCAGCTTGAACCGGGAACCCCCGAAGCTGTTCGTGAGCACCAAGTCCGCGCCGGCATCGAAGTAGGTCTCCGCGATGCCTCGCACGACCTCCGGGTGCTCGACGTTCCACAGCTCGGGGCATTCGCCCGCCTGCAGGCCCGCCGCGACGAGAAATGTGCCCCACGCCCCGTCGGACACGAGGATTCGTTTCGCTGCCAAGTCGTCGCGAATACGCTTCACCGCGCTCCCTCCTTTCCGCAGTGCCGGGCAACCGTCGGCCCCAGCGGCACGGGCCGCGGATTACGAACGAGTCCCGTCTGTTCAGCCGGCCTGTCCAGGCGCGCCGGGCATGGCCGCATCAGGCAGACGCAGCGGCCAGAAAGTCGAGCGCCCCTTGCGGATCGGGCGAGTAGGCGTCCGCGCCGATCTTGTCGGCGAACTCCTGTGTCAACGGCGCGCCGCCGACGATGACCTTGGTGCCGGGCACGGCCTCCTTGACGAGAGACACCGTCTTCTCCATGTTAACCATGGTCGTGGTCAACAGCGCACTCAGGCCCACCGTCGCGCCGGGATTCCCTTTCACGGCATCGAGGAACTTCTCGGGCGACACGTCGACGCCGAGGTCGACGACCTTGTAGCCGCCGCCTTCCACCACCATGGCAACCAGGTTCTTGCCGATGTCGTGGAGGTCGCCCTGCACGGTGCCCACCACGAACGTGCCCTTGAAGGTGGCTTCGCCGGAATCGAAGAACGGCCGGAGGTGCTCCATCGCGGCAGTCATGGCCTTGGCCGCCATCAACACGTCCGGCACGAACACCTCATTTTTGCTGAACTTCCTGCCGATCGCATTCATGCCGACCACCAGCCCGTTCGCCAGAATGTCGTTCGGCGCCAGCCCATCGTCCAGCGCCTTCTTGCACAACTCGTCCGCGCCCTCCTGGCCCTTAAGGTCGGGCGGATACGGAGAGGAGGCGTTCACCTTGCCGCGCTCGATACACATCGCCAGTTGCTCAAGTATCTCAGCCATGACTATCTCCCTCGATTTCCCACACTAATGCCGCTAATATCGCCCAAGTTCAAGACCTCTGTCAACGAAGTACTTGTAGCTTTCGTATTCGACCTGGTCGGGAATGGAGTGATCGGAGTGGAGCACGTACCCGTAGTTCCCCTTCACCACGGGAATCTTCCGCTGGAGTTCCTCCTCGATGGCCCCCCGGTCGTTACTGTACAGAATCCGCACGTCCATGCCGCCCATAAAGGATAGCCGGTCGCCATAGTCCCGGTAAAGCTGGATCAAGTCCATGCCCGCTTTCACCTCGATCACCTGGAGGCAGTCGATGCCCGCGTCGATCATGCCCGGCACGAGCGGCTCCACGTAACCACAGGAATGCATGATGACGGGGAGCCCGGCGCTCTTGGCGAAACCCACGGTGCGCTGATGTCCCGGGAACACGATCTCGCGGTACATGTCGGCGGACATGAATGGCCGCCCCTTGAATCCCATGTCCTCGTAGAACCAGATGCCATCCGGGTAGCCTTCTTCCGCGAACAGAGTCTCCATGAGGGCGACCGTGACCTCTGCGAACGTGTTCACCATGTCCTTCACCCAATCCGGATCCACCGCCATGCCCATGAGCATGTATTCGTGGCCGCAGACGGGGTGCATCAGTTCGAACACGTTGACGCCCCCCCAGCAGAAGAACCGCTCCCGATCGGCTGCGAAGCGCCGGGCCTGCCGGTAGGCGTCGAAGTTGATCCGAGCGCGCTCGGGCGTCAGGAACGGTTTGATGTGTTCCTCCCAGCCGGCGCGGTCTTTCACCAGGAAATCCACGTGTTCCGGCGTGGCGTCGTGGAGTTTGTGGCGCCGCAGCACGGCCCCGTTGCCGTCGCGCTGCAGGATGGTCTCGTCCGTTTCCTCGATGACCTCCGGCTCGAAGTCGAGCTTCGCAACGAGATTGAAACACCAGCAGTTCTGAATATCGAAACCGAAGTGATCCTCAATGGACTCGCCGGGCCGCAGATGGCCCTCCTCCGTCCATTTCCTGTGCGTATCGCCCCAGAAATGCTCGAACAGCCCGATGCGGTCAACCGGCTGCCGGTGCAGGATGTTGTGGATCCGTTCGATGCTGTTCATGCCGTATCGCCCCTCGGCCGCATGGCGCGTTGATCAACTGATCAATACTTGGGTTCCCCGCCCACGTGGAACAGCTCCCGCTTGCGATCGAGGTAGTGCTTGTAGTGATCGAGCGGGACGTCGGCCTGAACCCGGTGGTCGACGCCGGGCAGGAACGCGCCCTGCTCCACATAGGGCAGCAGCCGGTCGAGTTCGTCGTCGATGGCCTGTCTGGACTTGAGGAGGGCCATCTTGTCGAAGCCCCCCCACAACCGCACACGCCTGCCGTACTTCTCGCGCAGCGCACAGGGATCCGAACCGCCGTGGACTTCCACCGGGAACATCGTGTTGAGTCCGTTGTCGACGAACACGTCCACGAGGGGCATGATGTTGCCGTCCGTGTCGGTGGTGTAGACGCAGCAACCGTGCCTGACCAGCAGATCGGCGATCCGCCGGTACCACGGGCCGATGACTTCACTGTAGACCGCCGGGTGAATGATCGGGCCGCCGTTGAAGCAGATATCCTCCCACCCCATGCAGAAATCCACCTGAATCAACGGGAGCACCCGCTCCAGGACCGTCACAATGCAGTGGCCGAAGGTGTCCACGATCTCGCGGAACAAGTCCGGATCTTCATAGGGCAGCACGGCGATGCGCTCGAAGCCGCACAGGTTGCGCGGAGTGCCGGCCAAGCTGCCGCCCGGCACGCCCACGGGCATCGTGGCCGCGGCCAAGTCGGGCAGGGCCTCTTCGATGCGCTCGTACCGGCTGGGATCGTCCGGATCCAGCGCCTTCTTGAACGGCTCCCAGGACGCGCGATCCTTGATGGGGAAATCGAGGAAATGGGGGATCGACTTGTCGCCCTTCTTGTTGATCTCGGCGACACACCCCATCGAGTCGCGGTATACCTGGTGTTCCTCGTCTTCCTCGAGCACCTTGTGCTCGCACACGGCGGTCGGGCCGAGATTGACGGGCACCATCACCCAGTTCTCGATGCCGAAGTACTCGTAGGCGCTGGCCTCATCGACCACGTGTTCGGGCAGGCCTTGATCGCGCCAACGCTTCAGCGTGGTTTCCCAGTAGCCGAACTCGAAGTTCGGCCGAACCGCGACTTCCTGGAAAAACATGGCCCGCCGGAAGCGCTCGCGCAAGGTGAGCGCGGCCTGCGTGCCGCCCCCGTTCGTGTCATTCCTCCCGGTGCGCGCTGCTTTCAGCTTGGCGATCAGTGCGTCCGCCTCGAACTCTTCAACGTCCATCGGTAGTCCTCATTCGTCCAGCAAACACGGGCACGCAACGTGGGGACGGCCCCCGAAGCCGGCGTAGCATAGCACACCCGGGTTTCACGAATGCAAACCGTCCTTGAACACGCGCGCTCCTGGACGACGGCGCCCGGCGTTCGGGCCGTAGTCGGCCGCGTGACAGCTCACAGGCCGGCCGTCACGTCGAGTTCGGAGAGAAAGGCGTCGAGTGCCTTCTGATCCTTCTTGGTCAGGTGCAGGAACTGGACACCCGACGCGCTCCCGTTCTTCTCGGGAATGGCTTTCACCCATCGTACGGCCGCCTTGGTGTGAAACGCGGAACCGTCCCGGAGTTCAACGGCGAGCCGGAGTTGCTGCCCGGTTTCAAGGGGCTGCCGCGTGAAGACGGACGCGCCCTCGTGGCTCAGATCCAGCAACCGCCCTTTCAGATCGACCGCATCCACCGTCCAGGTATCCGAGCCGCCCCCGGCATACCCGATCTCCATCTGGATTCCCACCTTGCACGTGTGCCGGATCGTGCGCCGCCGCACCCGTTCCGCGTCTTTCCGGCCGAACTCGCCCCGGCGGTCGGCCAAGGCCTTCAACTGCTGCATCCGCTGCAACAGCTCCTTGTCCGCCGTGCGGCGGACGATTCGTCTGCGATCCTGCTCCGGTTGCGTTCCCATTGGACGTACTCCCTCCCCGTAGGGCCACCAATGAACCCGCCCCGAGCATAGCATCCGAACGAGCCCCCGCGCCACCGGCTTCCCGTCCGTAGGGTATGATGGACACCGGCCCGTGAAACAACCCGGGACGCCGCCGGTTTGTATCGGGTGAAGGACCGAGTCGCGAGGAATCGGGAGCATGGCCGTGTCCGACGATGAACTGATGAGGCGATACGTCGAGGGCGACGAGGCCGCATTCCACATGCTGTTCGATCGCTACCGGGCCCTCGTCTACAACTTCGCCCGCTACATGCTCAACGATCCGTTCCGCGCCGAGGATATCTTGCAGGACACCTTCCTGTCGGTGGCGCGCTCCGCGCCCCGTTACCGGCCCGAAGGCCGGTTCCGCACCTGGCTCCTGCGGATTGTCCGCAACCGGTGCCTCAACCTCCTCGAAGCGGATCGCGCGCGCCGGGCGGCCACGATCCGGGAGCGGCCGGAGTTTCCCGCCATCGAAACGTCACCGGGGCGCCGCATCGAGGCCGCCGAGCGGATGGCCGCGGTGCGCGAAGCCCTGTCGCGATTGCCCGAGCGCCAGCGCGAGGCCCTCGTCCTCTACGGCTTCGACTCGATGTCGTACGACGAGATCGCCGGCGTGCTCGATGTCCCCATCAACACGGTGAAAACCATCATCCACCGGGGCCGGGCAGCCCTCGCCCGCGCCATCCAGGACAAGGAGCCCGACGCGCCATGATGTGTGCCGACGTGCAGCAACAGCTTGTGCATTTCGCCGACGGCGAACTGGAGCCGGCCCGGGCCAGGGAAATCGAGCGGCACCTGGCCCAATGCGCCAAATGCCGCGCCCTGCTCGGCGCGCTCGGCCGGGCGGATGGGGCCCTTCGCGCCCTTGCCCGGGAGGAGCCGCCCGCCGAGGCCACCCAGGCCGTCCGCGGCGCCCTGTGCGATGTCCTCGAGCACGAACAGCCGCCGGCCGCGCGCCGCGAGATCATGACGCTTGATGAAGTGGCCGGGTATCTTCGGATTCCCATCGAGGACATCATTGAGTCGATGGGCGACCTCCCCACGTTCGAGTTGGCCGGCCACGTCCGCGTGCGCCGCACACGCCTTCTGGAATGGATCGAAGAACGGGAACGCGCCCACGTGGGCAGTATCGCCGAAAGCGACTTGGCCCGGATCCTGTCCGGCGGACTGCTTCCGAGGCGCATCGTCGCCGGCCGGGGCTGATCCGGGGCCAGCGGCCTCAGCGGGCACACGGGAAAGGAATTCCACAATGAGCAACGATACGCGCGAAGAACACGCGGCGGTGTGGACGAAGCTGGCCGAGTCGCTCGCGGACGGCGTGCGGCTCGGCGACGCCCTCGAACAGGGCAAGGCCGAGGCGCGCGATCCTCGACTCAGGGCAGCCATCGCCGCCGTGGGCGAAGCCGTCAAGACGGGCGCCACGCTCAGCGACGCGCTCGCGGCCCAGCCCGACGGATTCTCGAACGCCATGGTTGCCATCGTGCGGGCCGGCGAAGTCGGCGGCGTCGTCGACGTGGCGGCCCGTGCCATCGCCGATGGCGTGGCACAGGCCGCCTGCCCGTTGCCCGGGGAGCGCGCGCCCGAGGGCGGCGAACCGGCCCGCTACTGGCGGCTGTTCGCGTTGTTACTGTCGTCCGGCGTGCCGCTGGTAGAAGCGCTCGATCTACTCGCCGCCGACACGGCCGATCCGGCGCTGGCCACGGCCACCCAGGCCGTCCGCCATGCCGTGGCCGAGGGCCGGAGCATGGCCGACGAGATGCAGGCGTTTCCCGGCCTGTTTGCGCCCGAGGTGTGCGCGGCAATCGCCTCCGGCGAGGCGGAGGGCCGGCTCGACGCGCAGGCGGCCGCCATCGCGCGCGGCCTCGCGGAGGGGCGCCTCGATGATCTCCCGGGCGCCGGCAGTCCCTCCGGCGAAGGCGAGGATACTGCCGGGCGCTACGTCCGTGAACTGCTCGCGCAGGCCGTCGCACGCCGGGCCACCGACCTCCACATCGAGCCCACGGGCGATGGCGTCGGGCGGGTGCGCCTGCGCATAGACGGCGTGCTGCACGCGGTGGATCCCCCGCCGGCGGGCGGCTACGCGGCCGTCGTAGCCCGGCTCAAGACGATGGCCGCGATGGATGTAGCCGAGCGCCGCCTGCCCCAGGCCCGCCGCATCGTGCTGCCCCAGGACGATGGGCCGCGCACCGCCCGATTGAGCGCGGTGCCCACCGTTCGCGGAGAACGCCTCGTCATGCGCCTCCTCGATCACACATGGACTCTGCCGGCCCTCGAGGATCTGCTGCCCGGCGATCAGGCCGAAACCGTCCGCGAATTGTGCCGCCGGCCGTCGGGCCTCGTCCTCTGCTCCGGCCCGGCCGGCGCCGGCAAGACCACCCTGTTGTACGCCATACTCAACCAACTCGATCGCGACTCCCTATCCGTTATGTCCATCGAGGAGCCCGTCGAGTGGCATATCGACGGGGTATCGCAGATCGAGGCCGTGCCGCGGATCGGGCTCAGCATCGCCAAGGCGGTGCGGTATGCGTTCTCCCAGGATCCCGACGTCGTCATGATCGGCGAGTTGCGCGATCTCGAGACCATCGAGTGGGCCGCAAAAGGCGCGATGACGGGGCACCTCGTTCTCGGCTCGCTCCATTCGGCATCCTGCGCCGCCGCAGTCCGGCACCTGTTGGATGCGGGCGTCCAGCCCGCCATGTTCAACGCGTCGCTTGCCGGACTTATCGCGGTGCGGCTCGTGCGGACGCTGTGCCCGGAATGCCGGCAACCCGAGCAACCCGCAGTCGAGGCGCTGCCCGCCCGGGCCGCCCATCTCATCGAGGCCATCCCAGACGCCACCTTCTACGCCCCCAAGGGCTGCGCCGCCTGCAGCGGCACCGGATATCGCGGCCGCGCGGGCGTCTACGAGATTCTCATCGTGGACGAGGGCCTCCGGCGGGCCGTCACCGCCTCGGCCGACGAGACGGCGATGCACCAGGCCGCCGTCGCGGCCGGCATGACGCCCATCTTCGAGAACGCCGTCGCCATGGCCGCCCGCGGCAACACATCGCTCGAAGAAGTCCTGCGCATGTTCGGCGCCGATGCCTGAGGCCCGTTGTCCCGGCGGTGTCGCTCTGTTACCATGACGCGGTTGGATGACGCGCGTCAGAAGAACCGTACACCGCGGAGGGGCGAACCGAATGGGACGACAAGGCTCGCGACGGCGGCGCCGGCCATGATGCGTCCGTCGAAGCTGTTCCATCCGACGCGCCTGCGCGAGATTCGATTCATCCGCCGGTGGCTGCGTGAAGCCGCGCCGGGCGCCGTATGCGATTTCGGCTGCGGCGACGGGGTGTATTCGCAGCGATTCGCCGATCGCCATGCCGTCTTCGGGTTCGATCCGTGGCACTCCCAGGTGCGGAAGACAGCGGCATCATTTCCGGGCGGCGCGAAGTCCGCATGGTTTCTGGTGGCG
>JAFGTL010000130.1 GCA_016934125.1 Candidatus Hydrogenedentota bacterium | reverse complement strand
TGTGAGCGACGGGCACGGCTGCGAGGGCGATTTGTTCGGGTGGTATTCGACCATCGTGTTTGCGCCGGGCCTCGAACTGGAGGATCTCATCGAGAGCATCAAGGGCCTGTACTCGGTGGCGGTGGAAGCGTTGCCGGGCGAGTCGGTTCGCGCCTACGGGCCGTTCCGGCTGGTGAAATACGCCTTGTTCCTGTTGCGCGAGGTGTTCCCCGAACACGACGCGCTGTGCGTCGAAGAAGGCCGCCTGATGCTGGCCCATGCGGCCGGCGATCCGGACGCGGCCGATGCGCTCGCTGCGTTACAGGGGCGTACCGGCGTCTTCCTCAACACCTGCTGGGGCGACTGAGCGTGTCAGCGTGATGCGCCCGGGTTTCGGGGCCGCGGCCGGAGATCGAGCACCCTCGGCTGCGGCTGAAGCGCCTCGATCACCCGCTGCACCAGGTTGGCCCATTGCGTCGCCCGATCCAGGATCCAGCCATCCGAGGTGGCGACGATATCGCCGCACTTCGCGAGGGCGTCGTCCGTCTTCACGGTGAGTTCCACGTGCCAACGCCAGCCGCGTTCGGCGGCTGTACTCAGTACGAGCTGCTTCAGGCGGCCGCTGTTTGACACGGGCGCGTCGAAGAGCCACAGGCATTGCGCGATGCCCAGGCGCTCGAGGGCCGCGCCCACCTGCTCGATGGCCGGGCGGGTTTCGGCCACCTTGTGGTATGAGCCGTGGACGCTCGCGAGATCGCGGATGCAGCCATCCCGTCCCCGGAGCAACACGCCTCCGGACAGGGCGCTCTCGATGATGATGAGCACGTTGTAGCCGTCCAGCACGAGGCGTCGTCCGCGGAGCCGGCCGGGCGCGACGCGGCGGGCCCGGCGGCCTTCGAGCGACTCATCCGAGCAGGCCGCGCCGAGCACGGCCCGCCGTTGCCGGGCGGCGAGTTGGAAGTGATCGCCCACCAGTTTGAGGGCCGACGTGTCCGAATAGCCCCGCGACAACAGGAACGAGAGATCCGCTACCGCCGCGCGGAGCGCGGGCAGCCGTTCGCCCGCGAACAGCTTCGCGTCCTGGGGGTGCTTGCCCCGATGGCTCTGGCGGTTGGGCATGATGTCAGCCTACTCTCTACGCCCGGCGGCCGACTCCTGATATTGCTCGAGGGCGTCTTTCGGATGTTTCGGGAAGCCCTGGACACCGCGGGATCGATCGAACTGATAGATGCGCGTCAGGGGCCGCTCTTCGAAGGGGAAGGCGCGTAGGCCGTTGTCATCGAGGGCGCGATCCACGTTCGGCCGCTGGACGGCCTCGGTCGCGGCGTTCCGGAGGCGATTGGCCACGGCGCGGGCGTCGTCGAACCGCTGGACACATTCGTCGGGATCCTCGCGGAGGTTGAAGAGCTGCTCGCGGCCGCCGTTGGCCATGTAGATGTACTTCCACTCGCCCTCGCGCACCATCACCTTGAAGCGCGGCGTGCCCGGATCGCCGTACAGGCCGATCAAGGTCGTGCGGGGCGCCACGTCGCCATCGAGCATGCCGAGCACGTCCATGCCGTCCCGGGTTTCGAGGGCGCCCGCGGCGCCGGTAGCGATGCCGAACAGATCGGTGAGGCATACCAGATCGTCGCGCTGTTCGTTCTCGGGTATCTGCCCGGGCCAACTCACCAGAAGCGGCACGTGGCACGCCGCCTCGAAGAAACTCTCCTTCTGCCAGGCATGGTGATCGCCCAGGAAATCGCCGTGATCCGAGTAGAAGCAGATGAGCGTGTTGTCGGCGTCGCCGCGTTGCTCGACGGCGTCGAGGATGCGGCCGAGGCAGTGGTCGATGTAGGAGAGTTCGCCATAGTATCGAGCCCGGAGGACGCGGGCGTGGGAATCGTTGATGTCCTCGGCCCAGATGGCGTGGTTCATCCAGGTGATCTGTTCGTCCATGTGATCGACGGCCCGATCCCCGCGAACCGGGTTGGGCATTCTGTCCGGATCGTACATGCGGTTGAAGGGGATGGGCGGGGCCAGGGGCGGGTGCGGGCCGATGAAGGAGACGAAGCCGAAATAGGGCCGCGAATCGGACACACCGAGCTGTTCGATGGCGCGGTCGGCGGCCCAGGCTTCGACACCGGCCTCGGCGGGCATGGGGCTCATCTGCGGCATGTAGTACATCTCGGTGCGCTCGCCCATGAGCCCTTCGATGAAGCCGAACTCGGGGTGTTCGCGCGCGATGAAGGCCGCGTACGCGTCCTGCCCGCGGACTTCCGGGCTCCCGTAGAGTTCTTCGCTGTGCAGGTGGACTTCGTAGCCGAGCTCCTCATATCTGGGGGCGGTGTGGAACTTACCGATGCCGAATGTGCGGTAACCGAGGCGCGTCATGGTGCGGGCGAGATAGGCGCCGCACCGGCCCTCCATGGTGTCGGCCTGGCCGGGCTGCGGATCGGGGCCGCCGTTGTGATACACCGTCGTCGTGTGCGGCTCGCGGCCGGTGCGCACGGTGTAACGCGCCGGCACGCAGACGGGGCACGTCGAGTAGGTGTTTCGGAAGGCCGTGCCCCGGCGCACGAGCCGATCCAGGTTGGGCGTGTAGATGTGCTCATTGCCCAGCGCCGCGATCGTGTCCGCGCGCTGCTGATCCGTCATGATGAACAGGACATTTGGCTGCTTGGCCACGGTGCACCTCCCCGTTGTCGATTCCCATTGCCCGCAAACACGTCCCATTCTGCCATGGACGCGGTGCGGATGCACGCGACGACGGAGCCGGCAAGCTGAGCAGGTGGAAGGCCGAGGGCTTTATGCGTCGGAAGGCGCCCCGGCCTGGCGCAGGGCGTCGGCGAGGCGTTCGGGCGTCTGGGAGCCGATGATGTAGCGGTGCTTCGGCGTTTCGATGAGCACGCCGCGGTTGCCTCTGGCGTTCCAGAACCGGCACGCCCGTGCCTCGAACCGGCCAAACCGCATGCCCCAGCCGCCGGCGTCGAGAATAGGCCGGTATTCGACGGCCCGATGAACTCGTATCTCATTGGTAGGATAGGATTTCCAGAGGAGAGGGGCGGCGAGGCCGATCCGGACGTGGAGGGCCTTGTCGGTGACGCGGACCTTCAGGAACAGGAGGTTGAGGGTGAACGCCAGGATGAGTATGAGCACGGGCGCTGCCGCCAGCCTGCCCCCGACCGCCCATATGCTCCCCGCCGCGACGGCCGCCGTCCCGACGGACACAACGTAGGCAAACGTCGGAAATCGTTGCAGCTCTTCGTAATACACACGTCCTGTCACGCTTCTCACTCCTTCTCCGGTTGGACGCTGGGCTCTCTCAGCCAGAGCCCGCATATCTCGCCCGACGGTGACACCACAACCTGGATATCGTGGGACTCCTTCTCGAACAGGCAGGTCACGAACGCGCTGCGCAGCTTCCCTTGGCGCTCGACGCGGACACCGGCCACCTCCTTGTAGGGCCCCGACTTGGCGATCAACTCCTTCCACACCTGTTCAAGACGGGGCACGGGCATTGCCTTCGCCATGGTGTTGTCGAAGCGTCCCACGGCCGCGTCGAACTGGCCCCCGACGAGGAGGGCGACGAACTGCCTGCCCGCCTCGGTGGTCTCGATGTTCGCGGCGTAGTTGGCGTCCTCGTCTTCTGAGACCCCGGGTGCACAGGACGATGCGAAGACCAGCATCCCGATGACGAGCGCCTTCGACGCGGCCCAGGCCGCCACGAGGCCGGGAATGAACGCTACGGCGCCTCGCACGCCGCGCAGGTTGCACGACACGGCAAAGGCGCGGTACATGAGCGCCACCATCCACACAACCGCGACCAGCGCCACGAACACTACGGCCGCGAAGGTGGCGAGGTCCGCGGCAGAAGTGCCCTCGGGCAACAGCAGCGCCATGGGGTCGGTCATGGGCGTCCCTTGGGCCAGTGTACTGAGTTGCGTTGCGAGGGCGGTCGAGTAGCGCTGGTAGCCGGGCAAGAGGGCGACGAGCGCGGTCAGGAGCACCGGGGTGCGCGCAAGTGCCTGTGTGCCAGCCACATCCAGGAGCCGCGGGCGGGTCTTCGACGCGATGAGGCCGGCCAGATACAGGGCGATCCCCATGCAGGCCCAGTTGATGATGCCCGTGACCAGGAACGCGGCGAGCGGGGCCGGTGCACCGGTATGGAAGTCGAGCACACCGTCAAAATGGGAGTTGCTCAGCGAGCCGAGGAACCCGGTGACCAGGATGATGGCGAGCCCGAGGCCCAGCGATGTGCCCCCGGCCACGTAGTGGAACGGGTTGAACAGCCAGGTTCTGAGAGAGCCCGTCGATGCCTTTGTTTCTGTCATGATATGCCATTCTCCTGTTGTTCGGGGCCCGCGGCCTCCAGTTCCTTGAGCCGGTCGATGAGTGCGTCGAGCCGGTTGCGCACGGTTGGGTAGGACACGCCATAGCCGCGCGCGAGCTGTTTGAGGCTGCCGCTCGATTTGACGAAATGGAGCACGAACTCCTGCTCCTCGGGATTGAGGCGGGCCAAGGGAGGCAGGGGGAAGTCGCCCTCGACCCCGGTGGCGCACTCCGGGCAATGGAATCGCGTCACGCGCAGGGCCTTGCCGCAACTTGGGCATTGGACCGGAAGTAGTTTGTTAATCATCGCCGAAAACCTCAATAGTTGGAGTCGATATTGAAGAAAATATCATGAAGACTATCGAAAGTCAAGCAGAAAGTAAATATATGTTAATTGCCCTGGCCGCGTGACGGCGCGTTCCCACATCTGTATCGTGTGTGAGGTTCTTTGTGCCTGCGACCTGCGGAGGGTCGAGCCTTGAGGAGGAGGGCGGAATAGCGGAGTTCGTGTAACCGTTTCAGTTGTACGTTCCCCTTACCAATAGGGTTATGCCGGTCCCGGACCGCCGGGAAGATCGACTGGGATTTGCTAAACGCGGCCGGGTGGGATACGCTATAGGTGGAGGGGGAGTCCGGCGGCCGATCCCGCGTTGCGGGTAACAGACCCACGAAAGGAACAGACCCGAGATGACGCAACGATTGAACTGGGTGGGGCTGCTGGTTCTGGCAGTCCTTCTGGGGGGTGTCTCCCCCACGCTTCCCTGTTCCGCGAGCGATGCCGACGGTGCCGCGCTCAAGAACTCCCTGCGTGAAGCGCCGTCGGTTCCCGGCGAGCGTCTCTACTACTACAACGGCCCCATGCGGGTGGATGTCGTGCTCTCCCTGGACGAACTGGCGGTAAGAGCGCCCGGTGGCGGTTCGACCAAGAGCGTGGATGCGGTGGTACCGGGCGCGGCGACGGCCTCGATGGGCCGCTCGGGCCGGATGCACGTGCAGTTGGACGCGGCGGAGCCAGGTGTAGCGGGGCTGCAGGCCAAGGCCGCCTCCCTTTCGGCACAAGGCTATGCCGTAGAAGGGGTTCTGTATCCTCGGGACACGCGGTTCGACACGGCCAAGAACACAACCACCAACAGCGCACGCGTGCTCACGGGCCGGCTGAGTGTGAAACTGGCCGAGGGGCACACGATTGACGAGGTCACGGCCTCCTACAACGTGTCCGTGGTCGAGAAGGTGGCCTACAGCCCGTCCACCTACATCCTGGAGGTCAACTCGACGGGGTTGACGGACAGCCTCGACATCGCCAACGCCCTGTACGAGTCGGGGATGGCCGTGTTCGCCACGCCGCTGATTGCCCAGCGTCAACAGCTCCGTCTGACGCCCGACGACCCTCTGTTCTACCAGCAATGGCACCTCGAGAACACCGGTTCGCCGCCGGGTGGCGCGGTCGCGGGCAATGACGTCAACATCATGGGCGCGTGGGATGCGGCCACGGGCAGCGGGGTGAACATCGCGATTGTGGACGAGGGGGTTGAGGAGACGCACGAAGACTTGGCCGGAAACGCCCGAACCGATTTGAGCACAGATATTTGCGACGGGGACGACGATCCCTCGCCGGAGGCGGGCGAGTATCACGGGACGGCATGCGCGGGTGTGGCCGCGGCAGTGGGCAACAACGCGAAGGGCGTGGCGGGCGCCGCGTTCGAGGCGGGCCTGGTGGGGGTACGCCTGTCACCGACGGATCTGACGACAGACGCCGAGTACGCCGCATCGCTCCAGTATCTGGCCACGGCCGCCGATCCGGACGATCGGGTGCAGGTGTACAGTTGCTCCTGGGGGCCGGCGGACGACGGGGAGACGATCGAGACCTTCGGGCCGCTGGCGCTGGCGGCCGTCGAGAATGCGATCACGAATGGCCGGGGCGGATTGGGCGCGGTGTATACGTGGGCGGCCGGCAACGGACGTAACTCCTATGACAACGTGAACTTCGACGGGTGGGCGTCGAGCCGGTATACCATCGCCGTCGGCGCGACGGGTGCGGAAGGCACGTACTCGTACTACAGCGAGCCGGGCGCATCGATGCTGGTGAACGTGCCCTCGGACTACTACGTGACGTCCGCGATCAGCGGCGGTATCGCCACCACGGACGTGACGGGCAGCAGCGGATACTCGTCGACGGCGTACACGGACTACACGTACGCGGGTGGGTTCGGGGGCACGTCGTCGGCCGCGCCGTTGGCCGCGGGCGTCGTGGGGCTGATGCTCGAGGAGAACCCCGCGTTGACGTGGCGCGACGTGCAGCATGTGCTCGTGACCACGGCCACGAAGAACGATCCCACCGACACGGGCTGGATTCAGAACGGGGCGAGCCGCTGGTTCAACCACGCATACGGGTTCGGGCGGATCAACGCCGCCGCGGCCGTGTACACGGCCGGCGCGTGGGTGAACATGCCGTCGTCGGCCACCCCGCTCGTGAACAGCGAGGCGATCACCGTGTTGATCCCGGACAACAACACGTCCGGTATCACGCGTACGTTGTCGATCGCGGGCAGCGGCTATTTCGTCGCGGAGCACGTCGAGGTGACGGTGGACGTGACGCACACCTACCGGGGCGATCTCTCGTTCCTGTTGACTTCGCCGAGCGGCACGGTGTCGGAACTGGCCACGGCCCGCGGCGCGGACAGCACGCCCAATTACAACGGTTGGATGTTCACGTCGGTGGCGCACTGGGGCGAGAATCCGAACGGGACGTGGTCGCTTCGGGTGATCGACAACTTCACCGACGACATCGGCACGTTGAACGGGTGGACGCTGCGTATTCGCGGCTATGAGACGGTGACGGGCCCTGTCCTGTCGGTGACGCCGGGCAGCCGCTCGGTATCGGAGGCCGCCGGAACCACCACGTTCGACGTGGCCAATGCCGGCACGGGCACGCTGGACTGGACAGCGGAAGTCGAGTCGAGTGCAACCTGGCTCAGCATCGCCTCCGGCTCGAGCGGCACGGCGCCGGGCGCCATCTCGCTCGACTACGACGAGAACACGAGCATCTATCCGCGCACGGCCACGATCACCGTGACGGCGACGGGTGCGTCCAACAGCCCCATCGAGGTGACGGTCGAGCAGGACGGGATTCCGGCGCCGGAACTGAGCGTGACGCCCGCCGTGCGTTCGGTGGCGTATACGGCCGGCACGACGTCGTTCGGCGTCGAGAATCTCGGGACGGGCACGATGACGTGGTCGGCGATCTCGAACGAGACGTGGCTCTCCGTGCTGGCGCCGGGCTCGGGCGAGGACAGCGGGACGTTCGTGGTGCAGTTCACGGAGAATCCGTGGACGTCGGTGCGGCAAGGGACGATCACCGTGATCGCCGCGGGCGCCGTCAACAGCCCGGCCACGGTGACGGTGAGCCAGAGCGCCAACCCGTCGCTGTCGTTGTCAGTGACGCCATCTTCTCGCTCGGTGTCCTCGGCGGCCGGTTCGACGACCTTCAGCGTGGCCAACACTGGCGGCGGCACCATGGATTGGTATGCGGATGTGGATGCGTCGAGCACGTGGCTGACGATCACCTCGGACGACAGCGGGACGAACAGCGGAACCCTCGTGATCGCCTACGAGTCCTCCTCGTCGACGAGCGGGCGCACCGGATACATCACCGTCACCGCGCCTGGGGCCGCGAACAGCCCGAGGACGGTGTCGGTGGTGCAGAGCTGTGCCGCGCCGGCCGCCCCTACCGGCGTGTCGGCGTCGGACGGCGCCTACTCGGATCGGGTGCGGATCACGTGGGCGGCGGTATCGGGCGCCTCCAGCTACCGGGTGTATCGTGGCTCGACGAACAGCTTCGCCTCAGCCAGCTCGTTGGGCGTGTGGCCTGAGACGAGTTTCGACGACTACTCGGCCTCCGGGCCGACTACGTCGTCGGACGGCTGCAATTCGTCGACAACCTACGTGAAGTATTACTACTGGGTGACGGCGATCAGCAGTTGCGGCGAAGGGACGGCGGGGAGTTCGGATCAGGGCTGGGTGGGCGCGTCGAAACAGAGCGCATCGGCGGGCGGGATCCTGCTGCTGCTGGCCACGCCGGCGGCCCTGGCGCTCGTGTCGCGGCGGAGAAAGCGCTGATCGCGGTGCGGCTCAGTACGGCCAGAAGTGGTATACCTGCCGCTCCATGACGATGCCGTAGATGTTCCAGAAGCAGCCGACGGCGAAATCGCCCAGGATGAGGCCCATGAAGAAGGGGACGGCGGGCTTGTAAGCCTTTGCGCCGCCGTAT
>JAFGTL010000129.1 GCA_016934125.1 Candidatus Hydrogenedentota bacterium | reverse complement strand
AGACGCGGACGTGTTCATCGTGTTCGTGCGGCGGCTTGGATTGCCGGAAGCGCAGCTCCGCGCGATTCAGGCCTATGTGAACAGCGGCAAACCCACCATCGGCATGCGCACGGCCAGCCACGCCTTCACCATGAACTTCCGCGATCCGCCGGGGTTCAGCGTGCCCGAAGGCCGCGCCGAGTGGCGCGCGTTCGACGCGGAGGTGCTCGGCGGAAGCTACAACAACCACGGCGCCAACGAACTCGGCACGGACGTGGCCCTGGCCGAGGGTGCGGAAGGGCATCCGATGCTGAAGGGCCTCTCGCCTGCGCCGTGGCACAGCACGGCGTCGCTGTATTTCGTGGCGCCCATCAAGGAGGATGCCCAGGTGCTGCTGACGGGCTCGATTCCGGGCCGCACCGAGCCGCTCGTGTGGACGCGGATGTACAACGGCGGCAAGGTGGTGTACATCGGCCTCGGGCATCCGGACGATTTCGAGGCGCCCGAGTTCCGGAAGCTCCTGACGAATTCGATCTTCTGGGCCATGGACAAGGACGTGCCCGAGTAACAGAATCCGCGGTTCTCTCGGTGTTCTCCCGCATGCCAAGACGTGCGTATTCACTCACACGCCCAAGACGGCGGAGCTTCTTCCGCCGTCTTCCCTATCCCCGCTTGATCACCCATCCCGCGCACGCGGCGATGGCTACAAGCCCGGCAGCGACCAGGAGCCATGTCGCATCCGCGGGCGAGGTGGTCGCGTGGAGCGCAACGGGCGTCTCGCCGTCCGGTGCGGTGAAGGTGATGAACGTCGGCGTCTCGAACACGTCGATCACGCCATCGAGCAGCGGCTTCCTGTCGCCGCTCGCGATCCCGTGCATGACCGCAGGCGCATCGAGCGCGCCGAGGTCGATGGCGACGCGGGCATGGGCGCCGGGACGCAGGCCGGGCTCGAACCACAGGACGAGGGCCGATTGACCGTTGGCGCGGCGATAGAGGGCCGTGCGCAACTGGCGCGCCGCAAGTCCGCCCGTCACGTTGACGAGATCGGCGCGGATCGTGCTGTTCGAGCAGTTTTTCGAGAACAGGCTGAAGGCCTGGGCGGCCGGTTTCCACGTGTCGTCCTGGTTGGTGAGGCCGAAGAACCCCTCCGAGTTCAGCGGGTTCTTGCGCAGCGACTCTGGAGCCGAGTCGTGGTAGCAATACCACACCAGCGTCTCAATGCCGACGCACGTGGCGATGGTGTACGCCTTCATGACGTGCACGGCAACATGATCCCGCGATCCCCGCCACGGATACACGCCGCCGTCCGGCGGGCCCAGTTCGGTGATCCACACCGAGCCGGGATGGCCGTACTTGCCCGCGGCGTTGAGCACCCGGAAGTACTCGTTGTAATACGCCCGCGGATCCGAGATATACGAGTGCATCGTCGGATGATCCACCGGCTCGAGCGCGCCGATGGCGTGCAAGTCCTCGATGCCCTCGGCCGCATCGACGCCGAGCGGCGAGGTCATGGCCGGCCCGAGCAGAATGGCATCCGGATCCGTCTCGCGCACGGTTTTGGCCGCCTGCCGCACGAGTTCATACAACTCGTCGATGGGCCCATCCCAGAACCGGGGGATATCGGGCTCGTTCCACAGTTCCCAGGCGTACACCCGGCCCTTGTAGCGCGTTACCGTGCGCCGGATGTACTCGAGGTAGAGGGGCAGATCCTCTGGGGCAAGGTAATGATCGCGCTTCGCGCCCTTCTCGTTCCGTTCCACGGCGTTGTTGTCGAACACGAGCAGCGCGAGCACCTTGACGCCGTGTTTCTGGGCCGCGTCGACATAGCTGTCGAAGTTCGAGAAATCCCACGTCTCCGCGTCCTTCTGGATCCGGTGCCAGTGGAAATCGATGCGCATCATGCGCACGCCCATGGCGTCGAGGTTGGCGTATTCCTCGTCGGAACGGCTGTAGCCCGCGTGACACACCCCCGCCGGCTCGCCGACTTCCACCCGCGCCGGGCGCTCGAGCGACACGGGCGGCCACATCGTCGTCGCAACGAAGTACAACACGGGCACGAGGATGGCCACCCACGCCACCCCATACACCGCGGCAGGCCCGCACAGCGCCTTCGCCAGCGCGCCCGGGCCCTCCTCGGACGCGCCCCGGGCCTTCGCGCGCCACAGGCCCGCGCCTGCGAGGATCAGCCAGGCCACGTAGAGCACCGGCACGACGACGCGCATCTTGGCCACGAGGAAGTTGGCGAACCCTAGGCCCATGTTCAGTTCAATGATGGTGCCTGCAACCATGAAGCCGAGCATGCCGAGCGCCCACATCAGGCCCGTCGCTGGCAGGCCAAGGGCATATGCGAGGCTTCCCTGCCGCGTCGAGGCGATGAAGAGGGCCACGAATCCATAGCCGAGCACGAGTCCGATAGGCCATGAGGCCGTTTCGCCCGTGAGCAGGAAGATCGCCGCGACCGCGGCGTGGGCCACGAAGGCGAACCGGAACCGGGCCGCGAGCAGGGCGAGCACCGCCCCCGTCAGGAACTCCGGCGATGCCGCCATGCTCACGAATTCGGGGTATTTGAGTTCGAGACGCCCCACCTTCGTGCAGGTGAACAGGAGCCGGAGGAACGCCGCGAGCATCACGGCCGCGATAAACAGGTGTTCCACCAGTGCCGCCGTGCTTCGCAGCGGCCTTCCCGCTACGGCCGGCGTCGGCTCGGAGCGGCGCAGAGTCATCGCCGCGAGCGCATGGAACACCAGCGAGGCCGTCCAGAAGTACGCGGGCCACGCCATGCCCGAGGCCACCCACACCAAGACCGCCCACGCGCCCACCGCCGTAAGCGCCCCCAACACCCACGGCAGCCGCGGATTCGGGCCGGCCATCGCCCGCATGCGCTCGTGGACGCCGAGGTTCGCCAGCATTGCGAAGGCGATACACACGCTCCAGAAGCACAGCGGCCAGGTGATCGGGATACGCGGGCTCAACGGATCGCGCACCGTAATGTACAGCAACAGCGCCAGCATGCCGATGGCGGCCGTCAGGTGAAAGAGCCGCTCCGCCCCGAGAATGGCCGCCCGCAGCCGCGGGATCAGCGCGGCCAGGCCCGCGGCCGCGAGCACCACCAGCGGCACGGCCGCAACCTTCGCGCTGGCCGTGTTCTCGGCCACGAACGGCGTGCACCGGAACAGCATCCAGAATGCGTGCATCGGAATCAGAATGAAGACTTCGCCCCACGCAAAGGCGCGCACGGCCGCCAAGGCCGGCGTCAGCCCTCCCGGGCGCTCGGAAGGATCGATGTCAAATGCGCTCATGCTTATCCTCGTGTCGGTTGAGTCGGATTGGAGATCCCTTGTCAATCCAGCGGAGAACACCGCTGCATACCCTAGCACATCGCCTTGGCCGATTTCCCGCCCGGGTTCCCACATTCAAACTCTAAGTGCACGCAGGTGATTTTGTCGTTGTAGTTGGAAGACTTCGTTGGGTGTTCGGAATCCGAGGCACTTT
>JAFGTL010000128.1 GCA_016934125.1 Candidatus Hydrogenedentota bacterium | reverse complement strand
CCATGGTTGCCGAGGGCCGGTAGGAGAAGGTGACGGACGGGACAACCAGGTGCTTGAACTCGGAGAACCCCCAGCGGCCGGCATACGTCCGGTGGAGGCGGGTTTGGATCGTCGAGCCCAACGTGCTGGACAGGCGGAGGTCGGAATCGCCGCCCCGCGTCGTATGCGAATACCAGGTGCCCTCCACCTCGGCGAACGGCGTCAGGTTGAAGGCATCGCCGGCCTCGAGGTCATACGTGACACGGGCCACGTTGGCAAACCGGAGCGCATGGGTGCCGGCGGGTTCCCGCTCATTGTATCCATCGATCGTGTCGAAGGTGAAGTAGAGGTTCTCGGCGAGGCGGCGTTCGAGAAGGTGGTAGGTGACCTCGGGAGCGCGTTCGGTTTCCGCCACGAACCCGTTCGTCTCCTGGCGCACGGTAGCGGTGGCAATGTACGTGGGTTTGGTGTGCGTCACGTTGACAAAGGTGCGCGGCTCGCTGCGATCGTGGTACTCGTCGTAGTAGAAATCCTTCATGAACTCCGGGTCGAACCACTGCTCCACCTGGGCCAGTACGACGGTGGTGTCGAAGATCTCCTGACGGTGGTACCACTCGAAATGGCCGCTGTCCTCGGTGGTATAGAGGGTTCGGAACCGGCCCGTGCTGCGGAACAGGGGCGACGCGGGCATTTCCATGAAGTCGTATTCGCCCTCGAGCCCGAGCCCGATGCCTTCGTCGGTGGTCGGCCAGAACCGGTATCCGAGCCGGACATTCGGCGTCACCGAGAACTGCTGGCCGATGTTCACGTAATAGCCCAGTTCGGCGCTCTTGCCGCTGTCGAAATCGAACCCCACCGTCGGGGCTGCGCCGCCCCTGAACGACCACCGGGGCCAGTAGACGGGCGTCTTCACGCTGCCCAGTTGGAGTTGCGCGCCCTTGCCGACAATGGCCCCGCGTTCGCCGACGGTGGCCTCGCGGACGCGCACCTTGTAGTACTCGTGCTCGGGATCGCAGGTGGTCAGCCACAGGTGCTCGCCGGCCGCCAGATCGGGCCCGAGGAACTTGATGCTCTCGCCGCCAAAGTAGAACGTGCCCGAACGGCCCGTCACGTTGTAGGCTTCGCCGGTTTCGCTTGCGAAGTCGTAGATCAGACGATCGGCGCTCAGATCGCGCGCCGGCTCGATGATCTCGATGTTCGTGGCGTCCAGGCTGCCCAGGGCGAACATCTTGCGGGCTAGGGCCTGCTCAACGTCTTCGTCATCCGCGGACAGCGGCGGCGGCGCGTCGGCTTGGTCGTCGAGATTCAGCACATAGCGGATCTCATCCGCGTACGCCCGCGATTCCCCCTGGCTCATGACGACATTGCCGCGCACGGTGAGTTCGCCCGTCGTGCGATCGAAATACAGGTAGTCCGATTCGAATTGCACGGTATCCAGCGTCAACTTCACGTCGTCCGTGGCGACAATGCGGTTCCCCTCCTCCTGGCGATCCACGTGAACCGCGGAGAGGTCGCGCAGCGGCTGAGTCCAGTCGGGCGGCTGAAATCCGCCTTCCGACGGCCCGAGTTCGAGCCCGGCTTCGATGGACTCGGCCAGCGTCTGCTCATCGCGATCGCCCAGCACGGTAGGCGCCGGCCTGCCCGACGTGTCCCGCGCGGTGGGGGCCTCCGCGCCCAAGGGCACCCGCTCTACCCGGGCCGTATGGGTGTCCGGGGCCGGCTCAGCGCCGGGCCGCGGGGCGCGTTCCGCCGCGGGGCGCGCCGGCACGGGCGCCGGATATCCGTGCAGGCGCCACGCCTTGGTGGCGGGCGACAGCGCGGCCGTCAGATCGCCGTCCGCCGCAACCGCCTGCACCGGAATGCCGGTGGCGATCTGCTCGACGGTCTTGAGCGAACCATCGACCACCTCGATGCCGGATTCCGTGAGCACGACGATCCGATCGCCGCGCGCAGCTACGTCGTACGCGGCCACGTCGCGTTCCGCGATCACCTGCCGGGCCTTCCCATCGATCACAACCAGCTTGCTCGGCCCGGCCACGACAAAGCGATCGCCCGGAAGAGCACAGATGGCCGCGGCCGGGCCGCTCAAGGCCACCGTGCCGGCCGGGCTCTGCGCGCCGGACTCGAACAGGATCAACGATGCGGGCACACGCACGACCACCGCGACGAGCGACTCGGAAGCGGCCACGCCGTTGGGCACGCCCGAAACGCCCGCGAGCGCAACCGGGGCATCGGGGTGGGCGGGATCGATACGGACGGCGTTGTCGGCGAACGTGTTGGCCACGATGAACCCGCCACCGGGCGCCGCGGCCACACCGGCCGGCCCGGCCCCAGTTTCCACCGTGGCCACGACGGACATGTCGTCCACCCGGATCAGAGAGACGGTGCCCGACAGCCGGTTGGCGCAGGCCAGAATGGCGCCGTCGCCGGACAGGGCGAGGGCAACCGGGCCCTTGCCCACCTCGACCGTCGCGGTCGCCTCGCCGGACGCCAAGTCGACTCTGCGCACCTCGTTGCGGTTATACGCGGCGAGGTAGGCGCAGCCGGCATCGGCGTCGATGACCGCGTCGCGCAGTTGGGCGCCGGCCGAGAACTCGCGAAAGTCGGACTGGGCGAGCGCCGTACGCCCCGGCGCCGCGATCAACGACACGATCGCCAACGGCAGCAGAAGGGCAGACTGGACGTTCCAATTCGATCGTTGAGCGCGCTTTCGCAATTATTCACTCTCCGGCAGCATCATCCAGAACGCCGCCACTCGCGTTCCTGAACTCCCGCTCCTGCTCGGGACGACAATCACCGGCTCCCGCTCAGGCTTGGGCTCAGGCGCCTCCCCTCGTTTCAGTTCCGGGCCTGCCGCTCCGGCCGTGTCCGCGGCCTCGCCGCCCTCGGAGGTTGCGCGGGGCGCGGGCGCAGGCGGTGGGGCCGGCGCCGGTTCAGCGGCCCCCGCCCTCGGCGGCGGCACCGCCACGTCGTCCAGTTCGGTGTGGGTGACGCGCGACTTGCCGGCCTCCGCGAACGCCGCGGACGCACCCAACAGGGCCGCCCCGGCCAACGCCGCAACCATCGGAAACAGCAGCTTCCTCATCAGCCCGCCTCCATGAATGCCAGCGTCTCCTCGAGCGAGACGATGGCCTCGGCTCCTCCCATGTTCTGCACGGTGAGCGCGCCGACGGCGTTGGCCAGCCGGGCACACCGCAACAGATCCCAGCCCTGGAGATACCCGTACAGGAACCCGGCGCAGGATGCGTCGCCCGCGCCGGTCGTGTCAACGACCTTCACGCGATGGGCCGGCAGCCGGTGCTCTTCATCCGCCCCCTGCACGTAGATGCCGTCGCCGCCCAATTTGATCACGGCGACCTCGGGGCCGAACGAGCGGTAGAACGACGCGATGTCCTCGGGCGTGCGTTTGCCCGTGTACTCCCGGGCTTCCTCGAGACTCGACATGACGATGTCGAGGTGAGGGAGCGCGTGCTCCAACCGCGGAAACCAGACGCCCGAACCGTCGTAGCAGGTGTCCATGGAGGTCTTGACACCGGCTTCGCGGGCCCGCCGCATGACGCGCCCGATGGGTTCGCCGTCGAGGCCGGGCGTCACGGCCGGCCCGCCCCAATGGAGCGCTTTGGCCTGGCTGACGAGGCCGAAATCGACGTCGTCTTCGGTGAGTTGGGTGGTGGCGCCGGTGTGGTGGAGAAACGTGCGCTCACCATCGCCGCTGATCAGCACGATCGTCGCCGAGGAGCCTTCGCCCGGCACGCGCTGCACGCCGTCCACGTTGACGCCCGCGGCCCGCATGGCGCCCAGGAGGTAGTCGCCGAACCCGTCCGTCCCCACCTTGCCGATGAAGGCCGCCTTCCCGCCCAACTGGGAGAACACCGTCGCCGTCACGCCCGCGAGCCCGCCCATGTGGATCTCGAGATGGGGCACCAGCGAGAGTTTCCCCGCCTCGGGGTATTCGTCTATCGGGCGTGCCCCCACGTCCGCACACGTCAAACCGACTGACACCAGATCAACCGTCATCGTCCACCGTTTTCCGTTTGTTCGCCGCCGCGGACGCACTCCTCAGCCCTGACCGGCCCACACACCAGTTGCTGCATGATTCGTGAGTATAGCATGGGCGGTGCCCCGGCGCAACGCAATCCGCGCAACGGGTTAGGTGCCTTGTGCGGGCTGGCTGCCCCGGCGTCCGGACGGCCCCCGGCACACCCGTTTGACGCGGTCACGGCGGTATGATACCTTCCTGTGCGGAGTCCTGAAGTCTACATGGGAAGGTAGTTCGATATGCAGAAACGATGCTTCTCCTCCCCGAATTCCGCCCCGGCCGGCGGCCCCTATTCCCCGGCCGTGGCCGCCGGCGACCTCCTGTTCGTATCGGGCCAGGTTCCCTTCGCGCGCGACGGGAGCGGCTATGCTCCCGGCACCTTCGAGGAGGAACTCCGCCGCACCCTCGACAACCTGAAAACCGTGCTCGAAGATGCC
Organism: Candidatus Hydrogenedentota bacterium; assembly: GCA_016934125.1. Lineage (GTDB taxonomy): Bacteria > Hydrogenedentota > Hydrogenedentia > Hydrogenedentales > SLHB01 > JAFGTL01. The sequence continues at coordinate 4,703 of JAFGTL010000128.1, read as the reverse complement.
GGCTCAGGCATGGCGCATGTCGTGAAAACCCAGGTGTTCCTGGCCGACATGGCCAAGTTCGCCGAGTTCAACGCCATCTACCAGGAGTACTTCCCCTCCGAGCAGCCCGCTCGAACCACGATCCAGCCCGGGCAGATGCCCAAGGGCATGCAGGTTGAGATCGATGCCATTGCGGTGCTTCCCGGATGAGGCTCCGGCCCGCAAACACCCGTCTCCCCCGTGAGGCGCGCGCGGTCGCCCGGGCTGCCGCGGCGGTGCTGTGCATTCTGTGCGCCCTCGGGGCCGGCCTCCAGGCAGCCGGCCAGACCGCGGAGGAACTGAACACGGCGGGCGTCCGCCACTACGGCGAGAAGAACTGGCCGGAGGCGATTGCCTGTTTCGAGCAGGCCTGCGACCTCGAGCCGGACAATTCCACCATCCGGCGCAACCTGTGCAACGCGTATCACGCTTCGGCCATATCCATGGCCAAGGAAGGCGACTTCGAAGGGGCCGAACAACAACTCCTTCTCGCCATCGGCGTGGATCCCGAAAACTCGCGCCCGCTCACCTGCCTGGGCACCTGCTATCTCCACATGGGCCTCGTGCCCGACGCCATCTCCCGCCTCGAAGAGGCCATCGCGCTCGATCCCGAGAACATCGACGCCCACTACTACCTCGGCCAGGCGTACTACGACGACAACGACCTGGCCGCCGCGTTGGCCCAGTGGGAGTACGTCCAGGAAGTCCAGCCCAACCGCCCAGGCCTCCCCGAACGGCTCGAAAAGGCCTACCGCGAAGAACTCGTCGAATACGACTTCCATCAAACCGATTCGCGCCATTTCCGGATCAGCTATGCCCGTGGCACCGACGGCGGCGATCTGCGCAAGGTGCTCGCCGCCTGCGAGAAAGCCTACCGGGACATCGGCCGCAAGTTCGGCGGCGTCTACCCCCCCACGCCCGTGCAGGTTATCCTCTATACGGCCGACGACTTCAGCAAAGTCACCCTGCTCGGCGAACACGTCGGCGCCGCCTACGACGGCAAGATCCGCGTTCCCATCAAGGACAGTTCGGGCACGGTGCTCGCCGAAGACGAGTTGCACCGCCGCCTCTCGCACGAGTACACCCATGTCGTCGTCGCGTTCTGGGCCGGCCAGAACGTGCCGTGGTGGCTGAACGAGGGGCTCGCCGAGACGTTCTCAAAGGACGGATTGTCCAGCACCGACTCCGATCTGCTGCGAAGGGCCAAGACGCAGAACCTGTTGTTTGCGCTGAACGACCTCGAAGAGAGCCAGATCGCGTCCCTGGATACCGATGCACTGTGGCTCGCCTACGTGCAGTCCCACGCCACCGTTCGCTACATGTGGAGCCGGTTCGGCCTGCCGGCCCTCACCGGCACGCTCAACGCGCTCTCGGAAGGTGTGCCCGCTGAGGATGCGCTCGTGCAGCACTACCGCCGCAACTACGAACGCCTGCAGCAGGAAGTCGCCAACAACATCGGCCAGAGCGCCCCCCGCTGACCGCACGGAGAACGCCCGGGAACCCGCCCCTGCGGCTCGTGCCTGCGGAGAGGAGGAGAGAAACGCCATGCAAGCAGTCGCCGCCGCAGCTCGCTACCTCCTGCGGCTCCCGATCCGCCTGCTGTTCCGGGCCTTCCGGCGCACCATCGTCCGCACCCAGTACGAATACATCAGCGGCCTCGACAAGGACGCCCAGATCACCTTCCTGAACTACGGCTATGCCAGCCGCGACCCCGAGGCGCCCCCCATCGAACTCGATCCGGAGGAAGAACGGGATCGATACGGCATCCAGCTCTACCATCGCGTTGCGGGCGCGATCGACCTCGCCGGGCTCGACGTACTCGAGGTGGGCTGCGGCCGGGGTGGCGGCGCCGCCCACGTCATCCAGCGGTTCCATCCGCGCTCCCTGACCGCCCTGGACTTCTGCAAGAGCGCCATCGAGTTCTGCGCGTGCCACTATGAGATCGACGGCCTGCAATTCGTTCGCGGCGATGCCGAACACCTCGAATTCGAGGACGCGTCGTTCGACGCCGTGCTGAACATCGAATCGTCGCACTGCTATGGCCGGATCGATCGATTCTTCCGCGAGGTGGCCCGGGTGCTCCGGCCGGGCGGATACTTCCTGTTCGCCGACTTCCGCAAGGAGGAGCGGCTCGATCTGCTGCGCGGCCAGTTGGCGGAGGCGGGGCTGGCCGTGCTGCGCGAAGACGACATCACCCCGGAGGTGGTGAACGCGCTCGATCTCGATCGAGATCGGCGGTTGAAGCTCATCGAGAAGCGGGTGCCCGAACGCCGGCGCGAGGCGTTCAAGACCTTCGCGGGCATCGAGGGAACGTTCGTCTACGACGGCATGAAATCGGGCGCAGTGCGCTACATGGCCTTCGTGCTGCAGAAGCCCGCGGGCTGAACGGCTCGCCGCCCCTACTTCCGGCGATCGAGGGCGAAATTCGAGCCGGGCAGGCCCTTCGCCACCGACTTCACCTCGGTGACGCGCGAAAACAACTCCGCAATGTGCGAGATGGCCGACGCCCGGGTGTCCACAACGCCGATGCTGCACGCCATCAACGGAAACGTCGTCGGGTTGCCCTTGCGATCCACCGATTCGATGCAGCCCCGCGCCCGATCGTCTTCATCATAGAAGTTCGTCACCACCAGATCGAAGCTGCGCGTGATGCTCTCGCAAGCCTGAGCGGCCAGTTCGCACGGCGTGATGAACACGAAGTCGTCGCCGCCGATGTGCCCGACGTAGGTGTTGTCGTTGCCGAGCGCGCGGATGGCGTTCACGACCACGCGCGCAGTCATCCGCAGCACCTCGTCGCCCCGGCTGAATCCGTACTTGTCATTGTACGCCTTGAACGCGTCGAGGTCGAGATAGGCGAAGGCGAAGGCCTGATTCGCCGCGAGCCGCTGCTCCGCCTCGCGGGTGATCGTGAGGTTGCCGGGCAGCCCCGTAAGGGGGTTCGCGTTCACGTCGCGTTGCGCACGCGCCCAGCAGATCCGGATCCGCGACAGCAACTCGGTGGCGTCCAACGGCTCCACCACGTAGTCATCCGCCGGCACGCCATCCCAGTCGATCCCGGCTTCGAGTTCGGCCCGCGACACCACCTCCACGGCCGGCAGGTGGCCGTATACGTTGTCGCTCTTGATCTCCTTCAACAGCGACAGGCCCTCCCGCACCGGCATCCCATGCTTCAAAACAAGACACCGGGGCGGCTCCGCATAGAAGATATCGAGCGCCTCCTGGCCGGTTTCCGCCGTACGCACCTCGTAGCCCGCCTCAGACAGGATGCGTTCAAGGGCGGCCCGCTCGGCCGGGCGGGGATCCGCAATCAGGGCGATCGACTTGCGTGGGGCGGGCATGCGGGCTACTCCTCGGGGCCTGAAGCGAACAGGTCGGCGCCGGCCGCGTACTCCATCTCGACGTCCTCGATAATCTGATCGAGTTGGGCAAAGGGAATCTCGAGCTGCTGAAATGCCTCGTGATCCAGTTCGGGCAGCGTCTCATCGCCGCAGAATCCGTAGCCCATGCCCCGGGCGAGGATATCGGCCACGTGCACCACGGCCGCGGCCTCCCTCTTCTCCTTGGCGAGATCGGGCCGGTGATGATACGTGATGGGATCGGACAGCCGCACCGGGAAATGCCATTCCCGGGCCACCCAACTCGCCACCCGCGCGTGATCCACGCTGAACACATCCCGCTCCGCCAGGGCGATGTGGCGCCGGTTGGTGTCCGCGTCGGCGATGGCCTCTTCGTAGCGTTCCGGAAACAGGTAGGACAACACCACCTTGCCCAGATCATGCAGCAACCCCGCGATCATCACCTCCTCGATGTCGGGCATGGCCTTCTCCTGAGCCAGCCGCCGGCTGAACAACGCGCAGCCCAGGCTGTGTTCCCACAGGCCCCGTCCGTGCTGGCCCAGCGTGTCGAACACGGCCGTGCCAAGCACCAGCCCCTTCACCACGTTGAAGCCAAGCAATACGACGGCATGCGTCACGGACGAGATCCGGCCCGGAAAGCCGTAGACGGGCGAATTGACGAGCCGCAGCACCTTCGCGCTCAGCACCTGATCCGTCGCGATAACCTCGGCCACGTCGCCCGCGCTCGATTCGGCGCCCTCCGTCATCTTCGAGATCTTCTTCAAGATACCGGGCAACGTGGGGAGGTTTGCCAAGTCAACGACTTTGCGTTCGAGTTGCTCGACTGTTAGCGCCACATCCTATCCCCGCACCGAGGCCCGGCCCTGCGGATCCGGCCCTCAGGCCTCCTGCTGAAGCCGTTCGAATTCCAGCCGCTTCTCGATGGCCGCCTTGATCTGGAGCAGAATCGGATCGTCAATGCCCTCAAAACGCCGGTGAAGCCTCTCGATCCGTTCCACAATGGAGGGGCCTTCATCGGTGCCCTCGACAGACACGGTCTGCACGCCCGCCGTGCGCAACCGCTCGATCGACGCCTCCGTCAGGCGGAATCCCACCGGACACAGCACCCCCCCTCGCGGGTTCGTCACCGGCTGGGCGACCACCTGCCCGGGCCGGAGTAGATGGATGCTGATCGCGTGCATTCCGCCACCCTCCTTACGTAAGTGATTGTACGGTGCGACGCTCAACCTGTCAAAGGTTTCTGCCCACATTCAAACTCTAAGTGCACGCAGGTGATTTTGTCGTTGTAGTTGGAAGACTTCGTTGGGTGTTCGGAATCCGAGGCACTTT
>JAFGTL010000127.1 GCA_016934125.1 Candidatus Hydrogenedentota bacterium | reverse complement strand
GGACACCGCTGCGGGTCCTGCGCGGAAAAACGCGGACCCCATTCCCACGGCCAAGCCCTGTTCATAACCTTACGAGATGATTTGGGTGCCCGGCGGCGGCTTGCGCGCTCTACCGGCCTATGCTAGAGTACCGGGACCAACCGACTCGAAAGGATATGCCATGTCTACGAGTACCCGGATCGCTGTCGTTTTGCTGGCCTCGGCCACGCTGTGGGGCTGTGTGAGTCACCCCGCAGGCAATGCGGGCGATGGGGCCCGCGTGACGATCTCGAAACAGGCCGACGCAGACGCCCTCGATGTGGTCGTGGATGGGCAGCTCTTCACGACCTATCACTTCTCGAACGACAACCTGAAGCCGTTTCTATGGCCTGTTCTCGGGGAAGGCGGGGTGCCGATGACGCGCCCGTGGCCCATGGGCGAGGCCGAAGACAAGACCGACCACCCCCATCACAAGTCGTTCTGGACCGCCTACGGCGACCTGAACGGGGCCGATTGCTGGGCCGAGGGCGACAATTCCGGCCGCCAGGTGAGCGGCACGCCTGAATTCGGCTCGGGCGACGACTATGGGTGGATCAAGGTCGTCAACTCCTGGCAGAACCACGACGGGGCGCCCGTAATCACCGAGGCGCGCGAATACCGCTTCTACGCCGGCCCGCCCGACGCCCGCGCCGTCGATGTCGCCGTCACGTTCACGGCTACGGAGGGCGACGTGCTCTTCAAGGACACCAAGGAGGGCGGTATCGTGTCCCTCCGGGTGCGCGACTGCATCCGCGCCGACCGCAGCGGCACGATCACGAACGCCCTGGGCGGCGCCGGCGAGAAGGAATGCTGGGGGAAGCCTTCGCCCTGGTGCGATTATTCCGGCCCCTTCGAGGACGGCAAAGTGCGCGGCATTACGGTTATGGACCATCCGTCCAACCTGCGGCATCCTTCCCGGTGGCACGTGCGCAACTACGGCCTGATGGGCGCGAACTGCTTCGGCCTGTCGCACTTCACCAAGGGCGAGGCCGAGCAGTTGAACGGCGACTACACGCTCAAGAAGGGCGAGTCGCTCACTTTCCACTACCGGGTGCTGGTGCATTCTGGAACGCCCGAGCAGGCCAAGGTGGCCGAACGCTTCGCCGAATATGCGGCCTCAAAGCCCTAGCTGACAGGCCATAACCGGTTTTATACCAATTAGTTATGTCCGTCGACCCGGCCGAAAGGGCGGAGAACCAGGCTCGGGTTGGCAGCCGGCCTGCCGCCGCGACGTGGGGCCGTCCGGAGAGTCCCGTCCCAACATACGCCCAGCCGGACGTTCTCGATCTGTCGTGGGGTTCTCCATCTTGCAGCACGATGCGGGGCAACTGAACCTCGGCGAAGAACATGCGTAATAGCACTTGACACGCGGGCGGGAAACTACTATATAATTAGTCGAATTCCCGCGGCGGGGCGCACGGGCACGGAATCGGTGGCCGGTAACACCCTGGATTCGTGCAGGTTGGCCCGGTTCGCGTGATCGTTCCCGGCGCGAAGCGCCATATCCAAAGGGCTGCAGTTTGGGTGAGGGACAGGTAACCGTGGACACACTCTCGAACGAGACTCTTCAAGAGGCCTTGGATCAGTTCCGGCGCACCGGCGACAGCTTGGGCAAGTGCCTGGCGTCTCGCGGCTGGACGAATGAGCGGGCCGCCCTCGCCGCCCTGGCGGAGGCCCTCGGCATACAGTTCGTCGACTTGTCGGCCGCCGAGATTGATCGCACCGCCGCCACCGGCATTCCGTCTGAACTGATCCACAAGGCCCGCGTCATCCCCGTGTCGCAGACGGATGGGCGCCTTCTCCTGGCCATGGAGAACCCCTTCGACTTCCAAACCGTCGACCACATCCGCATCCTGACGGGCAAGGAGGTCGACCGCGCCATCGCCACCGAGAGCGACATGGCCGCCGCCATGCAGACCTTCTTCGGATTCTCCGTGGAGCGGATGATCGAGCACCTCGAGATCGCCGATCAGGGCCACGCCGCCGATACGGTTCAGATCGGCCATCTACGCGAGATCGCCAGCGAACCCACCGTCGTCAACCTGGTGAACCTCATGATTGCCCGCGCCATCCGCGATCGCGCCAGCGACGTGCACATCGAGCCCTTCGACAAGGTATTGAAGGTCAAGTACCGCATCGACGGCGTGCTCCACGACATGCCCTCGCCGCCCAAACACCTCCAGGACGCCATCATCTCGCGCGTGAAGATCATGGCCGAGATGAACATCGCCGAGCGCTACATTCCCCAGGACGGGCACATCGAGCTGAACTTCGAAGGCCACGAGGTCGACGTCCGCGTCGCCACCGTGCCCACGATCTTCGGCGAGTCCGTCGTGATGCGCCTCCTCGACAAGACCTCGTTTTTGTATGGCATCGAGAACCTCGGATTCGAGGAGGAAACGCTCCGCCGCTACAGGCGCCTCCTGCGCAACCCCCACGGCATCGTGCTCGTGTGCGGGCCCACGGGTTCCGGCAAGACCACGACGCTCTACGCGTCCCTGACGGACATCTACACCACCGAACGCAAGTTCATCACCATCGAGGATCCCGTCGAGTACGAACTCGAAGGCGTCAACCAGATCCCCGTGCGGCCCAAGCGCGGGCTCACCTTCGCGAACGGGCTGCGCGCCATCGTGCGCCAGGATCCCGACGTGATCATGGTGGGCGAGATCCGGGACAGCGAGACGGCGGAGATCGCCATTCGCTCGGCGCTGACGGGGCACCTGGTGCTCAGTTCGCTGCACACGAACGATGCGCCCGAGTCGATTGCGCGGCTTCTCGATATGGGCGTGCAGCCCTACCTGATCGCATCGGCGGTACGCGGCATCCTCGGCCAGCGGCTGGTGCGCAAGGTGTGCGCGGCCTGCCGCCAACCCGAGGAACCCAGTGAAGCGCAGTTGATTCAGATCCGGCGCGAGTTGGGCTCCGATGTGAAGCCCGTCCTGTACCGCGGCCGGGGTTGCTCGGAGTGTAACGGAACCGGCTATCGAGGCCGTACGGCCATCCTCGAGGTGATGACGATCGACGACGGGCTTCGCGATCTGATCCTACAGCGGGCGTCTGCCTCGGCGATCCGCCGCTATCTCGGCGCCGGCATGCAGACGATGCGCGAGGCGGGCTGGCGGAATGTCGCGGCCGGCCTCACCACACCCGAAGAAGTGTTGCGCGCCACTCAGATGGAAGAGGAATCCGGATTCGAGGACGCAACGGAGTGACGAACACTGCGCACGGCGCACTGAATACGCCGCGGGTGGCTGCCGTCTGGTGATCGCGGGCTGCCGCGTCGAGGGCGCGCGGCCGGGGGAAGGAAGTTGGCGACATACTGGTATAAGGCGCTGGGCGCGGAGGGCGGCTCCTCCGAGGGCACGATCGTTGCCACCACGCGCCGGGAAGCCCTGCAGCGCCTCATCGACAGCGGCCAGAACCCGCTCGAACTCCGCGAACAGGCCGAATCGGACGGGCACACGCCGCGTCTCTTCCGGCTGGGGCGGCGGGCGATCCGGCTCGCGACGCTCACCCGGCAGTTGGCCACCCTGAGCGCGTCGGGCGTGCCGGTGGTGAAGGGGCTCAACGTCCTCATCGCCCAGCACAAGGATCCCGAGGGCAAGCGCCTGCTCACCGAGGCCCGTGAAGCGGTGCAGAGCGGGAACACCTTCGCAGAGGCCCTCGCGCAGCATCCCCAGGTGTTCCCGAAACTCATGACGAGCATGGTGCGTGTCGGTGAGATCAGCGGCACGTTGGATGAACAGCTTCTCGAATTGTCCGAGTTGTATGAGCGCGAGGAGGCCCTCAAGGGTGAGGTGCTCTCGGCCGTCGCCTACCCGGTGCTGGTGTTGATCGCGGGCGTCGTGTCCGCGATTGTGCTGGTGGCGTTCTTCATCCCGAAGCTTGAGGCGATGTTCGAGGGGGCCGGGCAGAGCCTGCCCGCGCCGACGCGGGCACTCCTCGCCATCTCCCACTTCGTTACCGGCCACCCGATCCTCTTGCTGGGGGCGCTGCTGGCGGCCGTGCTGGGCCTCGGCGCCGCGCTCCGCCAGCCGGATGTCCGGCTCGCCGTGGATGCCTGGAAGCTCCGCGTGCCCTGGGTGGGCACGCTCGTGCGCAACCTGTCCATAGCGCGGCTCGCCCGGCTCCTCGGTACCCTCACCCACGGGGGCATCTCGATCGTCGACGCCCTCGACATCGTCGAGCCCGCCATCGCGAACCAAGCCGTGGCCGCCACGCTCCATAGCATCGCCGGGCGCGTCCGCACCGGCGAATCCTTGGCCGCCCTCATGGGTGAGAACGAGGTGTTCCCGCCGCTCTCCGTTCAGATGGTGGCGGTGGGCGAGGAGACGGGCCTGCTGGATCAGATGCTGCTGCGCGTCGCCGACGCGTATGATCGCGAAACCACGGCCGCCGCGAAGGTGATGACATCGCTGCTCGCGCCCGCCCTGATCCTGGTGGTGGCCGGGCTCGTGGGCTTCATCCTGATTTCGGTGTTGCTGCCCATTTTCCAACTCAGCACGGTGATGAGATAGGAGTGCCAGACATGACAAGGTCACGAACTCGGAGAAACCGCGGGTTTACGATGCTCGAACTGATGGTCGTGCTCATCATCATCGCCTTGCTGGCCACGGCCATCACCCCCTACGTCGTCGGCCGATCCGACGAAGCCAAGCAAACCAAGGCCAAGGCCGATGTGGCCATGATCGAGAGCCTGCTCGATCAGTACTACCTCGACATGGGTCGCTACCCCTCCACCGAGGAAGGGCTCCGCGTCCTGTTCTACGAGCCCGACGAAGACGTCGACAAATGGAAGGGGCCGTATTCGAAGAAGCCGATCCCGCCGGATCCCTGGGACAATCCGTATTACTACGAATGCCCCGGAACGCACACCTCCCAGCCTTACGAGGTGGCCTCGTTCGGGCGTGACGGCCAGGAAGGCGGCGTCGACTACGACGCCGATATCACCAGTTGGGCGGAACTCGAAGGTGAAATGTATTAGGAGACAGACGGCGGCGTACACCACGGCCGGGTTCACGTTGCTCGAACTCATGGTCGTGCTCATGCTTATTGCCATGTTGTCGACCTTCATCGTGCCGTCGATCACCTCGTCGGCGCGCGAGAAGGGCCTCGACGCGGTGAGCGGACGGCTGCGCGAACTGGCCGATTTCTCGTACATGACCGCCGTGACGCGGCAGCGGCCCACGGTGCTCAACGTGGATCCGCGCCGGGGCCGGTGCTGGGTGACCACGGCCGCGGTGTCGCTCCCGTGGCTTGAGACACCGCAGGAGGAACGCCCCCCGTCGCGGGTGCTGGCTTCGATGGCAGTGCCTGAAGGCATCCGCATCGATGTCCAGTACGGCGAGCGGGCCTCGTTCGAGCGGACATCGTCCCGGGAGTGGGACACCATCACGTTCCGTAGCGATGGCCAGGCCGACGACGTGGCCATCCTGCTCGAAAACGAGGCCGGGCAGCGCGTCGAGATCGCCATTCAGGGCGTCACCGGCGAAACCCGGCTCGAGGAGGACGTGTGGTGAGCGCCCCCCGCAACACCGGGCCGCGCGCCGGCTACTCGCTCGTGGAACTCGTGGCCGCGCTCAGCATTTTCAGCATCGGCGTCGTGTCGATCCTCACCCTGTTCACGACGTGCCTGCGCTCCACCTCGGCGTCGATGGACTACACCCAGGCCGTCATGCTCGCCCAGGGCGCCCTCGAGGAAACCATCGCCGAGGGCGTGCTCTTGACGGGCGCCGACAGCGGCGATTTCGGCGACACGTTCCCCCGGCACGCCTGGGAACTCGAGATCGAGGAGGCCGACGAGCCCGGCCTGCTGCTCCTGACGCTGACGGTCACGTGGGAGGATCGCGGCCGCGAGAAGGAATACACCCTCACGACACTCGTCGCAGACAAGGATACGACGCTATGAAGCGGCGCCGCGGCTTCACACTTGTCGAACTGCTCGTCGCCACCACGATGCTCTCGCTTCTGGCCGCGGCCGGCTACGCCGCCCTCACCGCCGGCACGCGGGCCGCAGCCAAAGCCAAACGCTACAACGCCATGGTGGCCCACGGCCAGGC
>JAFGTL010000126.1 GCA_016934125.1 Candidatus Hydrogenedentota bacterium | reverse complement strand
CCAAAAGGTGAGCCCTGGCTCAGGCTCAACACCATGCCCCAAAACGCTTTGACAAAATCCCCTCGCCCTTACGAGATGATCAGGGACCCCGGCCCCTTCCCGTGCCGGAGACAAACCAAGATGCTCGGATTCGTGCTGGCCGTTATCAGGAGGCATCCTACGTCGGCCTTTGCGTCATATGTCCGGGCACACTGCGGGAAGCGTCCATGGACGCGGCCACCGTCGGCTGTGGGGAGGAGAGTGGGTGAGGGCTGGCAGAATATGCGAATTCTACACCAACCCTGTTTATCCCGACAAGCCCGCATTCCCGGCTCGTCCGATCCAGAGTTTCCCGAAATGCCGGGATTGCTACGCTGAGCATATTGACATCGGTCACGGCTGGTGCTAAACTGCGACAAGTACGAAAGCGTTGTTTGTGTGTAACAAGATATGTGGGCAGCGTGCGGGGCTCGATGGCGCGAAGCGGCGCCGGGAATCCCGCAGCTCCCCAGTCCGAGGGACGCCATCGGCGTAACGATCGGAGACACAGGCACATTATGGGCGACGCCTCCATTGAGCAGACAACAGAGAAGCTTTCGGAGTTGTTGGTTCTTGCCGAGCCGTCGGATCTGAAGGCCTTGGCCGATGTCCATACCGCCTTCGAGGAACTCAAGGCCGGTGCGGATGCCGAGGGGCGGCAGGAAGTGGCCGCGGCGTGCGTGGCTGCGGCGGCCCTCATCGAGAGGATCATCCTTGAGGACGTGCCGGACGCGGGGGCGGCCTTTGAGGTCGTCAATCGCGCCGTGACGGCCATTCAGGCGATCATCCGCGACGCACGGCCGTCGGGGGAGGTCGAATTCCCCGCGGAACTCGGGCTCGCACAGGGTTCGGACGGCAGCGGGGGCGCCGCCGCCGCGGCGGAGGCCCCGGCCGGGATTGTGGATGCGGGCATCTTCGCGGACTTCCTGGCCCGGCAACCGGGCGTGCTCGATGAGATGGAATCGCTGATCCTGGCCCTGGAGAAGACGGACGACGACGACACCTTCGCTCACCTGCGGCGCCTCATACACACGCTCAAGGGCGAAGCGGGCATGCTTAACCTAGTGGATGTGGCGCGGCTGTGTCACGTCACCGAGGACCTTCTCGGAGAGGCTCAGCCTGGCACGGTTACGGACACGCTGCTGGAGGTCAACGACTGGCTGGGGAGAACCTTCGCCGCGCTGTCAGGCAAGGGCGAACCGCCCGAGCCCGTGGACGCGGTGATTGGGGCCCTGGCGACCGCGGGGGTGTCGCCCGGGCCGCAGCAGGCCGCGCCTGAGGCCGGGCCCGAGCCCGTTGAGCCGAAGGCTGAGGTTCCGGCTCCGGGCGAAGCGGAGGCGGCGGCGGCCGGGCCAACGGCCGCTTCGGCGGAGGGGGCGCGCCAGCCGAAGATGCTGGAGGGCGATGCCGATCTGCTCGCCGAATTCGTCACCGAAGCCAGAGAGCACCTTGACAACGCAGACCTCTGCCTGCTCACGCTGGAGACCACTCCGACCGATGAGGAAGCCCTGAATGCGGTCTTCCGGGCCTTTCATACGATCAAAGGCGTGGCGGGGTTCCTTGCACTGGATGAGGTTCAGTCGCTGGCGCACGAGGCCGAGAGCCTGCTGGATCGGGCACGGAAGGGCGAGTTGAGTCTTGTCGGGGCCAATGTTGACGTGACGTTCACCTCGATCGACATGCTGAAGCGCATGGTTCAGCACGTGGCCGATTCGTTGGCGTCCGGCGAGCCGATGCCGGTGGAGGAGGGGTTGCCGGGGCTCATCGAGCAGCTTCAGGCGGCGGTGACGGGCTTGACGCCGATCGCCGCCCCCGCAACGCCCTTGCCGGCCGATGCGACTCCGGAGACTACGGTAGGCGAGATCCTCGTGGATGCGGGAGTCGTTCCTCGGGAAGCCGTCGAGGCGGCCATCGCGCTGCAGCGGGAACTGGCCGAACCGGACAAGCTCGGCGAGATCCTCCTGGAACAGAGGGTTGTGTCGCCTGCTCAGTTGGAGGAGGCGCTGCGGGTGCAGCGGGAACTCGAAGAGCCCGTGCTGTTGGGCGGAATCCTCGTCGAGATCGGTGTGTTGAGTGCAGAGGAACTCGAAGCGGCGCTGCTCAAACAGCGCGAGCCGGTCGAGGCGCCCAAGGTCGGCGAACTGCTGGTCAAGTCGGGCGATGCTGCGCCGCAGGATGTGGCGCATGCGTTGCGAGCCCAGAAACAGCAGCGTCAGGCCACCGTCGAGGTGAAGGAGGCCGTCAAGGTCGACGCGGATCGCCTGGATCGCATGATCGACCTCATCGGTGAACTCGTGATCGCCGAATCGATGGTGAGCCAGTCCGCGGAATTGCTTGCTACGGCCCCTCCGCTGGCGGTGCGCCAGTTGAACCAGCTCGATAAGATTACGAGGGAACTGCAGGAGATGGGCACGTCGCTCCGCATGGTGCCCATTCGCGCCACGTTCCAGAAGATGGCCCGGCTTGTGCGCGACCTTGCCAGGAAATCCGGCAAAAAGGTCGAGTTCGCCATGGCGGGCGAGGACACCGAACTCGACAAGAGCGTGGTGGACAAGATTGGCGATCCCCTTGTCCACATGGTGCGCAATTCCGTAGACCACGGGATCGAGTCCGCCCCGAGCGAGCGGACTCGCGCTGGCAAACCGGAGACAGGCCGGGTGGAGCTGCGCGCCTTTCACAAGGGCGGCAGCATCTATATCGAGATCGAGGACGACGGACGGGGCCTCGATCGGCAGGCGATTCTGGCGAAGGCCGTGGAACGGGGCATCGTGCGCGATCCCGACTCGTTGACGGACCGCGAGGTGTGGAACCTCATCTTCGAGCCCGGCTTCTCGACGGCCAAGAAGGTCACCGACGTGTCGGGCCGGGGCGTGGGCATGGATGTGGTGAAACGGAACATCGAGGCGCTGCGCGGGCAAGTCGAGATCCACAGCGAACCGGGTCGCGGAAGCTCGTTCAGCATCCGCCTGCCACTGACGCTTGCCATCATCGACGGAATGGTTGTCCGCGTCGGCACCGAACGGTACGTGATCCCCACCTTGTCGGTGGTGCGCTCCATCCGTCCCGAGACGAACCACCTGTTCAGTGTGGTGAAACGGGGTGAGATGCTGTCGCTGCAGGGCGCGTTGCTGCCGCTGTTCCGACTGCACCGCTTGTTCAACATCGACGAGGCAGAGCAGGATCCTGCCCGGGCGCTGGTGGTGGTCGTGGAAGACGAGAACCGCCAGGTCGGGCTGCTGGTGGATGAACTGCTGGGCCAGCAACAGATCGTGATCAAGTCGCTGGGAGAAACGCTCAGCGGGCTCCAGGGGATATCGGGCGGGGCCATCATGTCCGACGGGCGGGTGGGCCTGATTCTCGATGTCGGGGGCATCGTGCGCGTGGCCAACGCCGACGGTCACGAGGGCGAGGGGCAAGGCGAGGTGCAGCAGGCGGCCGACGGAGAAGAGGCCGCGGCGGAGCCTCGTGCGGAGGCCGGCGAATCCGGATGACGCGAGCGGGCCGGGCGGCGGTTGCGGAAGGTGAGGCGTGGCGGGCGTAGGAACGCAGGAGGAGGAAAGAGATGGCGGAGATGGACAGCAAGGTGGAGGCCGGGGGGGCGCTGTCAGCCCTGCGGGAACGGGCCGGGCAGTATCTGACGTTCGAACTCGACGCGGAGGTCTATGGCCTGGAGATCCTGAAGGTGCAGGAGATCATCGGGATGATGGCCGTAACCAGGGTGCCGCGGACGCCGGCGTTTGTCCGGGGCGTCATCAACCTCCGGGGCAAAGTCATTCCCGTCATCGATCTCCGCCTCAAGTTCGCCATGGCGCCGCGCGAGGACACCACCCGGACTTGCATCATCGTCGTCCAGGTATCCGGGGCCGGCCACGATATCACCATGGGCATCATTGTCGATCAAGTATCCGAGGTGCTCGACATCGTCGCGGATCAGATGGAACCGGCGCCCTCCTTCGGCCAAGGGGTGGACACCGAGTTCATCTTTGGCATGGGGAAGGTTGGCGACAAGGTGATCATGCTGTTGGATGTGGATAAGGTGTTGTCCGGAGGAGAACTTGCCCTCTTCAAGAACATGGAGCAGGACGAGTAGGCGAGGTGCGATTCGATGGGACGGCAGGCCCCGATGGTGAGGCCCGGAGCGCGCTCGTGTCGGGTGCGAGGCTGACGGGATTGGGCGCGACGCGATGGGGCGGGTTCCCATGGGTGGCACTGGCCGGCGCGAGAAGAACTGGAAATGCCCGATAAGGAAGAGCTCTACAACCTTCGCGTGTCTGACGACCGCTTGGCCGTCCTGCTCGATTGCCAGATCGAGGAGGGCGGCATCGACCGCTCGGTCGATCAGATCCTGGGCGGCCTGAAGGGGCTGAGCGTGGCAGCCGTTCCGTCCCGGGAGGATCTGGAACAACTCGTCGTGGCCGCCACCGCCGAAGGCCCGGAGATCGCCGGCCTTGTCCTGGTTCAAGGGCGTGCGCCCATCCTTCCGCTGGAGGCCAAGATCGAGTGGGCGGGAGAGTTCTTCAGCCCCGGCTTCGCCATCGACGACGACACCGGCCAGGCGGACTACTGGCAGCGGCGGGCGCAACCCGCTGTCCGCGAAGGCGAACTGCTGGCCACGGTGACGCCGCCCAAGGAGGGCGAGGACGGGGAGGACGTGTTCGGGAAGTGTATTCCAGCGCCCCGGGCGCGGCCTCCGCGGATCCGAGGCGGACTGGGCGTGCGGGTAGACGATACGGGCTACCGCTACTACGCGTCCACGAACGGGCGCGTGCGCTACATCGGGGGCACCCTGTCGGTGGATCAGATCTACTCCGTGCCCGGGAGTGTGGGCCTCACCACGGGTAACATCTACCATCCGGGCGCGCTCGTCATCGAGAAGGACATCGAGGCCGGCTCGCAGGTCAAGGCGGACGGAGACATTTCCGTCGGGGGCATGCTGGACTCGGCCGATATCGAAGCGGGCGGCTCCCTCGAGATTCAGGGGGGCCTCACCGGGGTCGGCCGGAAGCCGATCAAGGTCGCCGGCAGGATTCAGGCGCGATTCATTCTTGACGCACAGGTCTCGGCCGGTCAGGATATCATGGTGGCCAGTGAGATCGTCCACTCGCAGGTGACGACGCAAGGCGCGATCTGCATGCCGAAGGGACGGCTTGTGGGCGGCGAGGTTTACGCGCGCAAGGCCATCGACGTGAAACAGGTGGGCACCGAAGCGGCTGTGCCCACGCGTCTGACCGCGGGACTCATCGGTGAGACGGCCAAAGCGATGGCGGAGAAGGAGAAGGAGATCGACGCCCTCCAGGAACAGGCACAGAGGATCCGCAAGACCATCGAGCCGCTCCTGGCCCGTGCGGAGGCCCTTTCGCACGGGAAGCGCGAGATCCTCACCCAGTTGATGGATAAGCTGAGCGACATCGAGGGGCGCGTGCGCGAACTCGAGGAGGAACTGGAGGCCATGCACGGAGGAGGGAGGCCGCAGATTATTGTCCGGGGAACGATCTTCCCAGAGACGGTGTTCACGATCGGGTATGCCACTCAGCGCATTCGAGAGGCGCTGAGCGGCCCGATCCGGGTCGTGGCCAGCCGGAGCCGCATTCATTTGCAGCCCTGGGGAGGCCGTTAGCGTGGTCGAATACAGAGAAGTCCGTTAGGTGTCCGCTGCGGCGGCGTAGGGGATAGGAGTGTAAGGCCTATGAAGGTGGAGTATATCAACCCATTCATCGAAAGCGTGTACGACCTGTTCGCCACCATGCTGGACGCAGAGGTTCAGCGGGGGGAGATCGGCGTGACGTCGGCCGGGGGCAATCCGCGCGAGATCATGGCGCTCATCGGGCTGAGCGGGCCCGCCCGGGGAACCGTCGCCATCTCGTTCCCGGCCCAAACCGCCCTGGCCATGGTCGGCAAGATCCTGGGCGTGGATACGCGGGTGGTCGACGACACCGTGTCGGATGGCATCGCGGAGATTGTGAATATTGTCGCGGGCAGCGCCAAGGCGAGACTGACGCAGGGAGGCGGGACGCCCATCGATCTGAGCCTCCCCACGGTGGTTCGAGGCAACAGCTACAGCATCGACTACCCGTCCCAGGCGGTGTGGCTCGAGGTCCCGTTTACCAGCGAGCTGGGTGCCTTCAGCCTGCGCGTGACGTTCGACTTCAAGAGCCCCCAGGATAGAAAGGAGGTCGGATGAAGGCGCTCGTCGTAGACGATTCTGCTGTGATGCGCAAAGTGCTGATCGGCGCCCTGGCGAGAGCGGATATCACCGACGTCGGCCAAGCAGCGGATGGACAGGAAGCGGTGGATGCGGTGAAGGCGGGAGAATACGACATCGTGCTCATGGACTGGAACATGCCGAACATGCTCGGGATTGATGCGGTGAAAGCGATCCGCGAGCAAGGCAAGACCATGCCTATCATCATGGTGACCACCGAGGCCGAGAAGAGCCGCGTCGTGGAGGCCCTGAAGGCGGGCGCCAACAATTACATCATCAAACCGTTCGAGCCCGCGACCATTGTATCCAAGATTCAGAACGTACTCGGGAAGGGTGAGTAGCGTTTGCCCTCGCCGTGTCGAAGCGACAGCGGGAGAGGGCGCGCGGACACAGAGAGACACTGACCGGCGGCCATGACGAACGTGCCGAGCAAGATCACTTACTATCTGGAGCCGGGCTTTGTGTACGTGAGCAGGCAAGGGGCCACCGTGCGGACGGTGCTCGGAACCTGCGTGGCGGTGTGTCTGTGGGACAAGGTGCTCCGATACGGAGGAATCAACCATTTCGTGTGGCCCGCGGTGACAACCGCGGCCGAGGCCACGCCCACGTACGGGAACGTGGCCACTGCCGCGCTCGTCCGCATGATGGAAGAGGCCGGGTGCCGCCGGTGCGACCTTGTGGCGCAGATTTTGGGAGGCGCGGCCCCCGAGCCGATCGTCGGCGATCATGTGGGCCGCCAAAACGTGCGGGTCGCGCGGGAGATGCTGAGCCGCAAGGGCATCCAGATTATCGCGGACGATACCGGCGGCTCGGTGGGCCGCAAGATCATGTTTGACACCGGGACAGGCGAGCTTGCCGTGTTGAAGGTGTGGCGACTGCGTGCTTCCGACTGGCACGTCTAGAGAGGAAGAAAGGCCGTTTCTGAATGGAGCCCCGGACATTTGAGAGCTTCCGCAAACTCGTGTACGAGCGGAGTGGTATCGCGCTGGGCGACCAGAAGGAGGCGCTTGTGTCGGCCCGGGTGGGCAAGCGGATCCGCGCCCTCGGCCTGGCGGATCCCGCTGACTACCTGGCGTATGTCAAGGCGGACAAGAGCGGGCAGGAAGTCGTCCAGTTGATTGACGCCATTTCGACGAATGTGACGAGCTTCTTCCGGGAGCCCGACCATTTCGACTTCTTGAGGCAGGTCATGACGCAGTGGGCCGAAGAGGGCCAGCGGCGATTCCGGCTCTGGTCGGCCGCGAGTTCGACGGGCGAAGAACCCTACTCGATCGCCATGACGCTGCTCGAGTCTGTCGACGCGCGAACCACGGATGTGAAGCTCCTCGCCACGGACATCTCGACCCGCGTCCTCGAGAAATGCCTGGTCGGCCAGTACGACAAGGAGAAGATGAAGACGGTGATCCCCTCTCTCCTCGATCGCTACTTCGATCGCGTGCCGGGCGTTGCGCCGCCGCGGTATTCGGCGAAGCGGTGCCTTCGGGATCTGATTGTCTTCAAGCGGCTCAACCTCTCCTCCCATCCGTTCCCCATGTCGGGGCCGCTGGACGTCGTTTTCTGCCGGAACGTGATGATCTACTTCGACAACGATCTCCGCAACAAGCTGCTGGCGGAAGTCTACCGGCTGCTGAAGCCGGGCGGATACCTCATGGTCGGGCACGCGGAAAGCCTGACGGGGATCAAGAGTCAGTTCAGGACGGTTCGACCTTCCGTGTATATCAAGTAGATGGCGAATCGGGAATGCGGCGCGGCCTGGAGCGCCGGGGATGCGATGTGTGCAGATAACGGTGGGCATATCGGAGATGAAGGTCTCGGACAAGGCGGACGACGTCTTGGTCACTTACTCGCTTGGTTCGTGCGTTGGGCTGGCACTGCACGACCCGGCCCGCGGCGTCGGCGGCCTGATCCACTGCATGCTGCCGCTCAGCCGGATCGATCCGGCCAAGGCGAAGGCCAACCCGATGATGTTCACCGACACCGGCGTGCCGCAACTGATTCAGACGGTGCTCGACATGGGCGCCGTGCGCAAGCGTCTCGTGGCCAAGGTGGCCGGGGCTGCCGCCCCGCTCCAAGACAACGGCGTGTTCAAGATCGGCGAACGGAACTACGTCGTGCTCCGTAAGATCCTGTGGAAGAACGACATTCTGATCGCGTCGGAGGAGGTCGGTGGAACTGCCGCGCGCACCATGTATCTCGAGATCGGCACCGGCAAGACCCGGATCCGATCGGGCGGCGTGGAGAAGGAACTGTGAGTTGCCGAGCCGAAATCGTCGCGAGGCTGAAGGACCTGCCCTCGATGCCCTCGTCGGGACTGGAGGTCGTGCGCATCGTCAACGATCCCGACTCGAGTCTTGCAGACTTGCGCCGGGCCGTCGAACATGACCCCTCCCTGACCACGAACATCCTGCGCCTCGCCAACTCGGCGTACTTCGGCCGGGCCGGCGAGATCGGCACGCTTCAGGACGCCGTCGTCCGCCTCGGGATGCGGCGGATTCTGCACCTCGTCATCGGCTCGGCCGTGGCTCCGCTGGCCCAACCGCCCATCCGTGGATACGACATGCCTGCGGGAAGCCTGCTCCGGCATTCGGTGGCGACGGCCGTGGCCAGCGAGGAACTGGCCCATCGCCTGAACCGGGAGCCGCCGGATCAGTGCTTCACGGCCGGCCTGCTCCATGATCTCGGCAAGATCCTCCTGGGTACGTACTTGGAGATTGACGCCGCCCCCATCCGGGCGCTAGCCTATGAGCAGGGCGTATCGTTTCAGGACGCCGAGCAGCGGGTGTTGGGGCTGAACCACGCGGAAGTGGGAGCGCTTCTCCTCGAGCAATGGAACCTGCCCGCGCCCATCGTTGGGGCCGTTCGATGGCACCACGAGCCGGACGCGGCGCCCGACGAGCAGTCGTTCGCGACGGACTTGGTGCATGTCGCCAACGAGATCGCCCGGATGTCGGGGACGGCGGACGGCGCGGACGGATTCAACTACATGCCATCGGCAGGGGCGATTTCGCGCCTCGGCATGACGGAACGGATCGTCGAGCAGGTGGTGAGTTCGGTTCTGAGCCACCTGAACGAACTGAGCGATTTGTTTGCGCAAACCGCAGGAGTAGATCGAAATGGCTCTTAACATCCTGATCGTGGATGACTCGGAAACCGTTCGCGCGATCATTGCCAAGGCCCTGAGTCTGGCCCAGATTCCGGTGGGGGAACTCCACAATGCCTCAAACGGCGAGGAGGGCCTCCAGGTGCTCCGTGACGAGTGGATCGATCTCGTGTTCTCGGACATCAACATGCCCGTCATGGGCGGTGTCGAGATGATCGAGCGCATGGGCGAGGACGACTTGCTGAAACGGACGCCCGTTATCGTCGTGTCGACTGAGGGAAGCGCCACCCGAATCGAGCAACTGAAGCAGAAGGGGGTTAGCGCCTACATTCGGAAGCCGTTTACGCCCGAGGCCATTCGGGAAGTCGTGGACGGAATCCTAGGAGCAGGCAATGGAGATGGAGACGGATCCTAAGTCGGTCGCGAGCGAGGTGTTCCGAGACGTTCTCGAGAACCTGGCCTTCATGTTCGCCGACGAGGCCCAGGCCGACGACTTGCCCGAGGCGCCGGCGGAAGCCCGCAGGGCCGACATGCAGTTCACCGGCGTCATGGCCGGCGCCTTGGCCCTCGCGGTTCCATCGGAAATGTGCCTCGAGATCGCCGCCAACATGCTCGGCGTCGACCCGGACGATGATCGCGCCATGGAAAAGGCCCAGGATGCCTTGAAGGAACTGCTCAACATCACCTGCGGCCACGTCCTGACGCAACTCGCCGGGGAGGAACCCGTGTTCGACCTGTCGGTTCCCCAAGTGGCGTCTGTGACCGCGGAGCAGTGGGACGCGTTTGCCCGGGACGCGCAAACCTCGGCGTTCTTGATCGACGATATCGAACCGGCCCTGCTGAAGCTCGTGCTCGACAAGGCCGACTCGTGAGGCCCCGGCCCTCTGCTCCTCCGTCCGTTCTGCGCGCCCGGGACGGGGGGCGCCGGCCACAGGTGAGTGGGGACAACAGATGACAACGGGCAAAAGCATCCGCGTTCTCGTCGTGGACGACTCGGCCCTGGTGCGCGAAATCCTGAGTCGTGAGTTGAACCGCGCCCCGGAAATCGAGGTGGTGGGCACGGCGCCCGATCCCTATGTGGCGCGAGACAAGATCGTCACCCTCAAGCCGGACGTGCTGACCCTGGACATCGAGATGCCCCGGATGGACGGCGTGACGTTCCTGCGCAAGCTCATG
>JAFGTL010000125.1 GCA_016934125.1 Candidatus Hydrogenedentota bacterium | reverse complement strand
GCTCGTGGCTGACGAAGAGCACGTCGCATTCCGACACGAGCCGTTCGAGCAACTCGTCGCTGATGGCCATATCGCCCATGCCGCATCGCTGGATGACGTCGAATCCGAGCGTCACCGATTTGGTGCGCACGACGAAGGCGTGGTTCCACAGCTTCCACACCACCGCGCCCTTCCGCACCTTCGTCCGCTCGATGTTCTCGACGGTTCGCGCCATGGCAGACTGGAAGTACTCGACTACGGGCGCCCGCTCGGAGGCAAACACGTCGTGGAACACGTTGTCCAGCAGGTAGAGAGCCAGCCGCCGTTCGATCGGCTCCTCCAGGGCCGGCGGGCACGCGGTGAGCACCTCGTCCACCAAGTCCAGCGTCGCTTTGGCCTGGCGGTCCATGAACGCATCATCCCGCTCGCCCAGGTGCGGGTTCGCCCGCCTCGCCTCCCCCCCGGCCGCGGCGTCCGCAGACGCGGCCCCCGGACGTAGTGCGCAGGCCAGCACCAGCGCGAGAAACAGGGCACCCAGCCCGGCCGCGGCACCCCAGTGCGCACGCGTTCTCGCTATCATACGCCTCCTCCTATCGAAACCAAGCCGCCCCCTGCCGTGTAGCCGGCAGTCTTCGTGTGAATATGGCCGTTTGCCCACGTGGCGATCACTGTTTGGGGCGGTTTGCGCCCAGTCCGGCGGGCCTTTTCCCGGGCGTGCCGTTTCCGGTAGTATGGCGCGACAGCAGCCGGGGCCTTCGGAACTTGAGAACCGTCGAACACCGTGGAGGGGCGCATCCATGAACACCCGATTCGCTATAGGGCTCATTGTGGCGGCTGTGGCTATCGCATGCACGGGGTGCGGAAAGGAACCCCAGGAGCCGCCCGCCCTGCCCGAGCCGGAACCGGCCCAGCAGCCGGCCCCGGCGCCCGCGCCCGAACCCGCCGAACCCACCGGCGCCGCGGCGGGATTCATCTCCGTGAAAAACGGCGCGTTCGTCGATCCCGAAGGGCGGCAGATCCTGCTGCACGGGCTGTCCGTGATCAGCAAGGACAAGAGTGCGGGCTATGTGAGCGGGCACGGCCCGGCCGAGTTTGCCGCCATGCGCGAATGGGGCATGAACTGCATCCGCCTCGGCATCATCTGGGACGGACTCGAACCGGAGCCCGGCCTGTTCGACGACGCCTACCTCGAGAAGATCGATCAGCGGATCGAGTGGGCCCGGGAGCAGGGCCTCTACGTGTTCCTCGACATGCACCAGGATCTGTTCAGCGTCAAATACAGCGACGGCGCGCCCGAGTGGGCCACCCTCGATGAGGGCCTGCCCCACGACACCTCCGGCAGCGTCTGGAGCGACGCCTACTTCAACAGCAGCGCCGTCCAGAAGGCCTTCGACAACTTCTGGGCCAACGCGTCCTGCGCCGACGGCGTCGGCGTCCAGGATCATTTCGCCCGGGCGTGGCGGCACGTGGCCGAACGATACGCCTCGAACACCACCGTCATCGGCTACGATCTGTTCAACGAGCCCAACATCGGCGGGCAGAACACGGATGGCCAGCTTCTGATGATCGCGGCCGGCGCCGCGGCCTTGGCCGCCAAGGACGGGCCCGACGCCCCGGGCGTCGAGGAGCTCGCCCTGGAATGGCTCGATCCGGAAGGGCGCAGCCGCCTCATGAAGCGCCTGGAGGACATGGACATCTACGTGCCTGTGGTCGACGCGCCGCAGGCGCTGTTCCAGGAGTTCGAGCGCACCAAAGTCACGCCCATGTTCGAGCGGGTTACCCACGCCATCCGCGAGGTGGATGCGAACCACATCGTCTTCCTCGAAACGGGCATGGCGGCCAACATGGGCGTCTACAGCGGCATCGAGCCCGTCATGGGGCCCGACGGCATCCGGGATCCCTACCAGGCCTATGCGCCCCACGGCTACGATGTGGTCGTCGACACGCCCGACGTCGCCAACGCCAACAGCGATCGGATCCGCCTTATCTTCCAGCGCCACGGCGAGACGGGCCGGCGGCTGAACATGCCCGTGCTCGTGGGCGAGTGGGGCGCCTACGGCCATGCGCGCGGCGTGCTGCCCACGGCGTGGGTGGTGGTGGGCGAGTTCGAGAAGCTGCTGTTCAGCGACACGTACTGGCTGTACAGCACGGACTTGGCCGAGGCGGACTGCTTCCCGGCCCTGTGCCGGGCGATTCCGGTGCGGATCGGGGGCACGCTTCTCGCGTATCGGAACAACCCGGAGACGGGGGCGTTCACCTGTTCGTGGAAGGAGGATCCCGCCGTCACGGCGCCTACCCGGATCTACCTGCCGGGCCGCGTGTTCTCCGGGCCCGATGCCGTCCGCCTCACGCCCGAAGGGGCCCCGTTCGAGGTGGAACCGGCGGCCGACGGCTCGGCGTCCGCCTGTCTGGTGATCCCGCCTACGGGTGAGCCCGTCGAGCGATCCCTCTCCATCAGGTAACCGGGGCATGGACAGATTCCCCAGAGGCCGGTGGGCGCGATGGACGGCATGGGTGGGCGCCCTGCTCGCAGGAATTCTCCTGGCGGGGGGCTGCCTGACCGCGCGCTCCGCCCGCCTCGCCCGGGTGTCCGTCGAGGAGGACGCCCTTATCGTGTCGTTTCCGGGCCCGGCCAAGGCCGAGGCGGCCCTCGCGCTCGAGGGCGGCGAAGTGGCCGGGCTGGCCCGGATATCGGCCCACGGCGCCGACATGCTCGCCCCCCTGCCCGACGGGCCGCGGCCGCCCGTAATGAGCACCATCGTTGGCGGCCACCTCGCGCCGGTGACGGATCTCGATGCCTATCTCGCCGAGCGCGCCGCGGAAGGCGACCACTACACGTTCCCGAAGCGGGGCGCCCTCGAGACGGCCGGGATCCCGGTGCGCGGGCGCCTCACGGGCTGGCGCCGGGAGGGCGAATCCGTCGTCGTCGAGGTTGCCCTCGCCCGAGGGCGCGCCGAATGGGTGCTGAGCCCGGCCGCCGCTGCCACGTCTGGCGGGGCCTACGCCGGCGTCCAGTGGCAACTGCGCCTCTACGAGGCCGGCCGCGTGTACGAAGTCGTCATCGACGAGCCGGTGGCTTTTGCCGAGGGCGACTGGCGCCTCCAGCAGCGCGGCAACCAGAGCGGCGGCCGCGCCGAGGAGGAGTTCCGGCTGTCCCATGCGCCCGCCATGCCCCACGCCATCTCGAAACGCAACTACAACGCCCGGCAGCAGCCCTTCTTCTTCCTGGCCGGCCGCCGCGGCGCTACGCTCAGCTACTTCGACGGCGTGTCGCGCGCCGACGTCGGCGAGGCCCAGGAAGGCGCCCGCGTCGTCGTCCGCTCGGCCATCCCGGTGCGGCCCGATGCGGATGGCTGTATCGCCACGCCGGCCAAATCGTGGGTGCTCCGGCCCGCCGATCTCGGGAACAAGTGGGACGCCCTGAACGAGTGGACGTGGGCCTGGGATCGCGTCGTAGGCGATCTTCAAACCCGGATGAACGTGGCGCCCGCCACGCCCCGGCCGACGCTGTTCCATCAGCAGTTCGACACGCCCGGGCTGGAATTCGGGATGACGGCCGAGAAACGCAAAGCCATGGCGCCTCCCACGCCCGAGGACGCGTGGCTCCGCCGCTTCGCCGATGCCGTGGTTCCCAAAGCCGCCGCGTGGGGTTTCGGCCTCATCGAGTTGCGCGCCGTGCTCGAAGCCGACATCGATCACGCCCCGGCGGACTTCCCCGAAGGCAGTTTCGCCGGCGACAGCGTGTGCAGTCCCTGGGGCCTCCGGATCAGCCCGAAACTCGGCGGCGAACCGGCCCTCGCCTACCTGTGCGACACGGCCCACCGCCACGGCATCCGCGTCGCCATCTGGTCGGCGCCCGCCCACCAGTCGGTGTGTTCGCCCGTGGTGCGCGCCCATCCCGAGTGGCTCATGATCAACGACGAAGGCCGCGTGAACAACCGCGGCTACGTAACCCTCGTCGGCATGGATCTCGGTGCGGGCTACCGCCGCTACCTGGAAGGCGCCTACCGGCAACTGCGCGCCGCCACCGGGCTCGACGGCGTCTGGGCGGATTCGTATTGCGCTTTCGGCGCGGATCGCGACATGAGCGACGCCGCGCCCTATCCGCAACTGGACGAGGCCATCGCCCTCCAGCGTGCCCTCCAGGACATGGGCTACACGGAACTGCTCAAAGAGGGCTGCGGGCCCTTCGGCCTGTCTACGCGGAGCAGCGGGCTCCACGACGCGTTCGGCCGCGAGTACCTCCGCTACTACTTCCTCTACACCCACAGCGATGCCGGCCATCGCTGCGATCCCGGCTCGTACTTCCGCTCCCTGGCATCGAAGGGCGTCATGGAGATCCGCGTCGTGCAGGAGTTCGAGGCCCTGGCCCCCGACGCCCGAGAACGGATGGTGCGCGCCAACTTCGCCTACGCCGAGGCGCTCCCCCTCATGAAACGCCGGTTCCTGCTTGGCGAGGGCGCGGTGTGGCAGGGCGTGGCCTGGGCCGATGAGGAGGGGCGAAAGCGGGTGCTTTTCAGCTTCGAACCCTTTGACTGGCCCGTGCCCGCCGGCGCCCAGGTGCGCGAACTCATGACGGGGCGGGCTTTCGTGGCGGCGGATGGCGTGGTGCACGCCGAGCCTTGGCGGGTGTACGTGGTCGAGTGATCCGTCCGATCCGTCGGATCGGTCGGATCCGTCGGATCGGTCGGATCGGTCAGCCCCCGGCGTCCCTGATCATCTCGTAAGGGCGAGGGGATTTTGTCAAAGCGTTTTGGGGCATGGTGTTGAGCCTGAGCCAGGGCTCACCTTTTGG
>JAFGTL010000124.1 GCA_016934125.1 Candidatus Hydrogenedentota bacterium | reverse complement strand
TGAGGGCCGGGAAGTCGAAGTGCCGCTTCACCCGGCGCAGCGGGGGCGCGTCGTAGGTGTATACGGACTCGTCGTTCGGCACGAGGCCGTCGAGGTCGATGTCGGTGTCGATCTCGCGCTGATGGCGGCGGTAGTAGTTCTCCGCGTCGATCTCGAACACTTTGACGAAAAGCGTGTCGACGTTCTTAACCCAGACGTCCAGGCCCACCGCGTCGGCCGGGCCATAGGCGGTACGGTTGGCCGGATCGAACTCGATGTCGACGCGATCGCGCAGGACGCGGTAATCGTTGGACGGCATCCACGAATACCACTTCTCCATGTCGCCCAGGCCGTTGAGGATCTTCGTTTCGGCGAACACGCGCTTGAGGTAGTCGTCGCGCAGATAGGTTTCGTAGGCCTTGTAGTTGTCTTCCTCGACGAAGAAGCGGGCGAGGTAGCTGTGTACGAGGGGTTCGTCGTCGCCGATCCGGGGCAGGCGGATCTGGGCGTCGAAATCGCGGCCGAGGTCGGCCATGCCCTGGCCCGGGCGGCCGATGTAGGCGGGGTTCATGTAGGGGGCGGGCCGGGGCAGCTTGAGATAGGCCAGGAACCGCTCCTTGTCGTAGAGGCCCTCGGCGCGGTCGTGGACGAGGCGGTGGTATAGCACGCAGGCGCGCAACGAGTTGTGGGCCGGGCCGAGCCGCGACGCAAATGCTTCGAGGCGTTCGAGATAGGCCTGCCGCGCGGCCGTGTCGTGACGCCAGTCCTCGTCAGCGCCGGGGCGGAGTTTGGCAAGGTACACGTCAACGAACCGCTCCTCGTTCAGGAGGTCGGGCTTGATCTCGAGCAATTGATCGAGCTGCGCCAGGATGAGCCGGGCGTGAATCTCGAGCGAGCCGAATCCGCGGCTGCGGGGCGCGTCGAGGTCGGCCGCGACGAGGGGCACGAGGCCGGGGTGATCGGGCCGGCGGAGGCGCTCGAGGAGGTCGCGGCGGCGTTTGGGATCCAGGGGGCGGTCGATGAGCCAGTCGAGGGCGCAGTCCTCGAAGCCGGCGACGGTATCGCGCTGGCCGGGGTCGGCAAGGGCGCGGTCGGTGAGGGCGTCGCGGCCGATCTGGGCGGGATCGAGGGCGGTGGGCAGGCCGCTCTTGCCGGCGAGCACGTCCTGTTGGTGGTCGAAGTGGAGGCCGAGCTGGCTGCGGAGGTAGGCGAGGGCCTTGTCCGGATCGCCGGCGTAGCGAAGGAGGGCCTGGCGGTTCTCGATCTCGCGGACGCGGCCGGTGCGGCCGTGGCGCTCGACCCACACCGGGAGGCGCGCATCGACGTCGTCGAGGCGGCCCAGGTTCTGATCGTGGAGGCAGTGGAAGTAGTAGTACTCCTCGGTGCCGGGAACCAGTTCCTGCAACACCGCCTCGCGGTCGGCCGCCAGGGCGAACCGTTCGATGAAGTCGCGCTCCGCGGCTTCGTCCGCGCCTGCCGCCACCAGCCCCAGCACGGCCAGCAATGCTGCACCGACAACGCAATGCCTTCTGCTCATGGGAATTCCTCCTACGCCCCGTCAACGAGGGTATCCGGCCCGGACAACGCGCCGGCGGCCACCGG
This sequence comes from Candidatus Hydrogenedentota bacterium, assembly GCA_016934125.1. GTDB lineage: Bacteria > Hydrogenedentota > Hydrogenedentia > Hydrogenedentales > SLHB01 > JAFGTL01. The sequence continues at coordinate 8,141 of JAFGTL010000124.1, read as the reverse complement.
TGCAGCCATAACGCACGACGCCGTAGTATTGGACACCGCAGCGGGCGGTGGGTTCGCACCCGTCCGCTCCGTCCGGGAGCGGCACAGCGCGGCCCTCGATGCACGGAACGATCAACGGGCCGGAGGATGGGCCCGTCCCGGAGGTCAATTGCGCGAAGAAAGGAGGTCGTCGACGCCGCGAAGGGGCCGGAGGTCGGTAGGATCCTGCCAACCGGGGGCGGGCCACAACCGGGCGTCGGGGTTTTTCACCCGCTTGGCTTCCTCGGGGAAGAGCTGCTGGCGGACGCGCTCGCGGACTTCCTCGTAGTCGCACTCGGAGGACAGGGGGCGCCAGTTGTAGCCGTCGCAGAGGACTTCGGAGGTCTTCCAGGTGGCCGCGAAGGGGTCGGGTATGTGGATTTCGTGGAAGGGGAGGGCGCGGAGGATGTTGGCGTGTGCGCCGCTGACGACGGCCCAGAGGCCGAAGGCCAGGCCTTCGGGGTAGGTGCCTTTGGGCAGCACGAGATCTTCCTGTGTGATGGCGTCGCGGATGATGTCGGTGACGATCTCGATGCCGCGGAACTCGATGGTTTTCATGGCGAACTGGCACTCTTGGGAGGCCTTTTCGGTGACGACTTCGCTGCGGATGATCTGGAGCACGCGGTTCTCGGGGAGATAGAGGCGGGTGAAGAGTTCATAGGCCTCGCCGACGGCGGTGATGCGCTCGCGCGAACGCCCCTTGAGCTGGGCCGCCCGTTCGTGCATGGCGAGGTGGATCCGCAGGTAGTGACAGGCGAGGGTCGTGATCACCTCCTCCTTGCAGTGGAAGTGTTGATAGACCGTGCCCTTCGAGTACTCGACGGCCTCCGCGATGCGATCCATGGTGAGGCCGTGGTATCCGAGTTCGACGAGAAGCCTGTCGGCCGCCGCCAGAATCAGCCGCTCGCGCCGTTGCCAGTCGCGTTGCTTACGAGTTTGTCGCGCCATGTCTACGAATCTATGCTCCACCCGGGGGCCTTGTCAAACGCCGCTGTAGGACGAAGGGCGCGCGGCTCGCGCCGCGCGCCCTTCTGCATGTCTCGAACCGGGACAGGACCGGTTAGAACATCGCGACGAAGATGAGGTTCAACAGCGTGGGCCATCCGTCGGTGCAGGGCCAACTGTCGTCGCCCTTGGATTCGTTGGCGAACATCTTGCCGACCAAGCCCAACTGCTTCAGGTTGTTGGCGCAACTGGCGCGGCGGGCCGCTTCACGGGCACGCGCAAGCGCCGGCAGCAGAATCGCCGCCAGGATGCCGATGATGGCGATGACCACCAGCAGTTCGATCAGTGTAAAACCTTTCTTTCTCATGATTTCACCTTTCTCTTGCGGTTAGTCGACACCCGATCACACTCAAAGCATGATGACACCCAGCATTCCTTATCCGTCGGAGTACGATCTGCGCCAGCATTCCCTCCTCTCGTTGCGCCCGCACGCGGCCGGTACTCCCTACTCAGCCGCCCCCCGCGCTCACCATTGACGAAGGCCACACGTACGGCTCCGCAGTCCTCGCCGCACGCATGCGCTCACCGGGCCTCCGCCGCGCGCACCGGGCATTCCTCGCCGCACAAGCGGCGCGCCTCTTTGGCAAACAACGTCCACCGGGCGCGTTCCCGCGTCCGGGCGTAGTCCCATTCGGTCGACAAGGGCCGCCAGCCGTAGCCGTCCAGGAGGATGTCGCAGGTGTTCATGGTGACCGCGTAGGGATCGCCGATCCGCACCTCCTGGAAGGGCAGATCGCGCAGGATGTTGGCGTGGCCGCCGCTGACAATCGCCCAGAGGCCGAAACTCACCGCCTCCGGGGGCGTATCCGGGGCCAACTCGAGATCGCCGTCCAGCACCGCGGCATGGACGATGGCGGCCACAGTCGCCATGGCCTGGAACTCGACGGCCTTCATCGCGGCCTGGCACTCCTCGGACGCCTTCTCGGACACGGTTTCGCTCTTGATGATCTGGAGGATGCGGACCTCGTCGGGATGGAGCCGGATGAAGATCTCGAGGCCTTCGCCGATGGCGGCGATGCGCTCGCGCGTGCGGCCTTCATACGAAGCGGCGCGCTCCGTCATGGCCAGTTGCTTCTCGAGGTAGCGGCTCGCGAGGGCGCTGATGACTTCTTCTTTGCAGCGGAAATGCTGGTAGATGGTGCCCTTCGAGTACTCGATGGCCTTGGCGATGCGCTCCATGGTGAGGCCGTGGTAGCCGCGCTCGAGGAGGAGGTCATGGGCGGCCTGGAGGATGAGATCCTCCCGCTCGATGAGTTCGCGCTGTTTGCGAGTCAAGGCCTCCATATCGTTATTGTATGACGGAACGTCATTATTTGTCAACACGTCAATCGCACACGGGCCTGACCTCGCTTGCGCGGCGTTCCCACGGGAGGCGGCGGACGCGCCAACCTCGCCTCACACGGGGTGCTTTGGGGAGGCGCGAGTTCGCACAAAAACGTACAATCACCGGATTTCTATTGACAAAATCGTCCAGGGACACACGGGATCTCTCGGGTGTCTGCGGCCATAATCCATTAATTTGCAATGACTTAACAAAATGCGGCTTCTTTGGCACACCGTATGCTTTGTCCCGGGCGGGCTTGGCACAGCCCAGGAAACGGGATCTGCAACAGGGGGAAATGTTCCGATGAAGAATGCGGTGGAGACTTCTTCGAGGCTTCGGCTCTGGTTCTTGCTCGGGTTCACAGGCCGGCGTGTGCTGTTCCGCTACCGGCGTCCGTTGTGGGTAGCCTTGGGCATCACACTGTACGCGACGCGCTGGGTGGTGGGGCCGGCCTGAAAGGAAGGCAGGGCGCTCGAAGAGCCCGATCCGCACCGCGCGCATCCGGCCGAACGAATGCGGGATGTCGCGGTCACGACTGAACGGGTAGAAACACGGTGAACGCGGCCCCTTTGCCGGGCGCGCTGTCGACGGTGATATCGCCGCCGTGCTCGCGCACGATTTTGCGGCTCGAGGGCAGGCCGAGGCCGGTGCCGCCGGCCCCCTTTGTGCTTTGGAACAGCTCGAAGAGCTTGGGCTGGAGTTCGGGGGCGATGCCCGGCCCTTCATCGCGCACGTTGATGAAGTGGCCCGTGGCGTCGGCGCGGCAGGCCACGTGCACCGGCGCGTGGGCGTCGCTGCAGGCCTCGACGGCGTTGAGCGCGAGATTGAGCACGACGCGGTAGATGGCCGGTGCGTCCACGTGGGCGGGGGGCGTCTCCTCGGCTTGCACGTCGATGGCCACGCCGAGCCGTTCGGCGTACGGCGCGACAGTGGCCACCGCCTCGCTGACGACGCCGCCGAGATCGGTCGGCATGCGCTGGGGCGGCCGATCCTTGGACAAGGTGAGCAGGTTGAGCATGAGCGTCTCGATCCGCTCGATGCACCTGCGCAACACCCGCCACCCCTTCTCGAGGGGCTCCCAGTCGTGGGCGGCCAGGGCCGTGTCGACAAACTCCTCGCCTCCCCGCACGCCCGTGAGGATGTTTTTCACGCTGTGGCTGACGCCCGCCATGGCCAGGCCGATGGCCGCGAGCCGCTCCTGCCGCAGCGTCTCCTGGTAGAGGCGGGCGTTCTCGACGGCCACGCCCACCACGCGGCCGATGGCGGTGAGCAGTTCGAGGTCGCCGTTGTCGAAGGTACGCGCGTCGGGCCCGGAATCGACGTAGATGGTGCCCACCGCCTCGTTCCGCCCGCATAACGGCACGCACATGGCCGCATGGATCGCGTGAAGCGCGACGCTCTCCGACGCCGCGAATCGCTCGTCGAGTTGGGCATCGGTGGTGAGCAGGGCCTCCCGCTCGGATAACACGTGGTCGATGACGGCCCGGCTCAGGGGCGGGCTCTGCGACTCGCTATCCCGGGAGCGTGTGGCATGCACCTCGGGCCGTCCCGTCTCGGGCGATAGGAGCAAGACGAAGCCCCGGTGCGCGGGCATGGCATCGAAGATGAGTTCGAGGATCTGCGCGAGAAGATCTTCGAGATCGAACACGCTGCCGAGGAGTTGGGCCGCGCGGTAGAGGATCGGGAGCCGCCCGGCCGGGCCTTCCGCCACCATGCTTTCGTAGAGGGCGCTGGCCTCTTCGTAGGGGATCCGGGTGCTCGCGGTCGAGGTTTCGGCGCCCTCGCGCACCTCGAAGGCGCAGTCGGCGATCATGAAGACGCCGCCGCCCGCGAGACACGCCGTCTCGACGGTCTCGCCGTCGATCTGCACGCCGTTGCGCGAGCCGAGATCCTCGACGATGAGCCCGTCGTCGCCGGCCCGGACGCGCGCGTGCCGCCTCGAGACCTCCTGGCCCGGGAGCACGATATCGGCATCGAGGGCGCGCCCGATGGTGAGGGCGCGGCCGGGCTCGACCACTACGCTCGACTCGGAATCGCCCTGCCGGATGACGAGTGTGTAGGTGGCCATCACCCCATGATCCCGTTGATCGTGAAGAGGAGGAAGCCGGGGTCGACGGGTTTGTCCACGAACCCTTCGGGCCGCCGCAGGCCGGACTCGGCTTCCATGGATTCCTCGTCATGGCGGGCGCCGGACTCGAACTCGTTCACGGCGGTGAGCATGACGATGGGGATGTTCTCGGTGGCCGCGTCGCCGCGGAGCTTCCGGTAAACCTCGAACCCGTCTGCCTCGGGCATCATCACGTCGAGCACGATGAGTTCGGGTTGCTCATCCTGTGCGAGCTCGATGGCGCGCCGGCCCGTGTCGGCCTCGATCACCTGCCACCGCTCGTTCTCGAGAATCGAGCGCACGAACATGCGCGCCTCTTCCTCGTCGTCCACCACGAGCGCCACTCTCGCCTCATGCAGCATGCTTCCGCTCCTTCCCTGTTCGCCCGCTGATGGTAGGCCAACGGCGGGGCGTTGCGCAACGCCCCATGCTATACTCGCCCCCGGGCGGTCAGGACAGCAACCCCATGGAGCGTTTCCAGTGCTGACAGGATTCGATCGGGGCCATGCGTTGCGTATCCGGCGAGCAGGGGGGCTCGTCGCCGTGTGGTTGTGTGCGGCCGGCCTGGCCGCGGCCAGCGCGCTGGAGGATCCGCCCATCCCCGGCATCCCGGGGCAGAAGGCTGGGCTCCCGCCCACCGCGGCCATCTCGGTGGCGGAGAACGGGGCGGGACTCCGCATCGCGGGGGGCGGACTCGAAGTCGCCGTCGGGGTGGATCCGTTTTCGTTTGCGATCACGCGGCAGGAAGACGGGGCGACGCTGCTCGAAAGCGCCCCCGGGCCGGCGCCCGCCGGATTCGGGGCGCTCGCGTTCACCTGCGATCGCGGGGGCACGTGGAACCGCGCGTTCTGGGGATACCGCGGGTATCTCGGCGTGCTCGATCCCTGGCAATCGGCCGGCCGCGTCGAGCGATTCGACGCGAAGCCGGATCGCGTGGTGCTCGACGTGACGGCGGGCGAGGGGGGGCCGGCCCTGTTCGTGGTGGGGCCCTTCTACGACGGGGCGGTGCGGCTGGCCGCGGCGGTGACGCCGCCCGAGACGGGCCGGGCGCGCGTCGCGTTTACCTTTGCCGCGCCCGACGGCGAGGTGTACGCCGGGTTCGGGGAGCGCTTCAACGGGGTGGATCAGCGGGGCAACCGCCTCGTGAACTGGGCCGAGGAGGGAAGCATCGAGCCGGGTGGGTTGCGCGCGGCCTTCCCGCGCTGGCCGGCCGAGCATGCCATTCCGGGCGGGCAGGACAGCACGTACGCGCCCATTCCCTTCTTCATCTCGAACCGGGGCTATGGGCTCCTCGCCGACGTGCCCGAGCCGACGCGGTTCGATCTGGCGGACACGGTGCCGGATCGCTGGCGCGTCCAGGCCGAGGCGCACCGGCTTTCCGTGGTCGTGTTTTCGGGCCCCGAACCGGCCGCCATCCTCCGCCGGTATACGGAACGGACGGGCCGCAGCCAGGTGCCCCGGCCCTGGGTGTTCGGGCCCTGGAACATGTTCGGCGGATACAAGCAGGGAGCGGCGCTCGAAGTGGCCGGGCTCTTCCGCGAGCGCGACATTCCGTCCAGCGTGGCCTTCGATTGGACGGCCATCCTGCCCACGAGTTCGTACCGCGGCCGCGAAGCCGCCCTCCGCCGCGCCAACGCCGCCTACCACGATCTCGGTTACAAGAGCCTGTGCTACATCCAGCCCCGCGTCGACAAGGGCCGCAACCAGGCGCTCTGGGATGAGGGCGCGGCCCTCGGCCACTTCGTCCGCGATCCCGCCGGAGGGCCCTATCTGCTGCCGGTGTTCCTCAACCTGCTCCACATGTCGACGTACGAGGTGAGCCTCGTCGATTTCACCCACGAGGGTGTGGATGCGTGGTGGCACGAGCGGCTTCGCACCCTCATCGACCTCGGATTCGACGGGACGATGTACGATTTCGGCGAGTACACGCCGCCGGACGCGCAGTTCTCGGACGGCCACGATGGCCACTACTGGCACAACGCCTACAACCTGATCTATCTCCGATCCGCCTACCGTTTTTTCGAGGGCCTCGACGACGATCCCGCCGACGGCCTCGCGCCCGATTACGTCTACTTCCACCGGTCGGGCTATGCCGGCAGCCAGCACTGGGCCTGGGCCATGTGGGACGGCGATCCCTCGGCCAGTTGGGCGGCTTCGGACGGCCTGCCCGCCCAGGTGAGCGCGGGCATCAACGCCGGCCTGTCCGGCATGCCCTTCTGGGGCAGCGATATCGGCGGCTACCACGCCTACCTCGTGCCGGCGCCCACGGCCGAACTCCTGATCCGGTGGATCGAGTTCGGCGCCTTCTCGGGCCTCATGCGCGACATGAACGCGCCCGAGATTCTCCTTGGCAAACGCATCCGCCTCCTGGACACCGACGAGGTGGCGGCGGTCACCCGCCGGTATCAGAAGCTGCGCACCCAGCTCGTGCCGTACATCATGAACGCGGCCCGCGAGGCCCACGCGACGGGCCTGCCCCTCATGCGCGCCGCCTGCCTCCACTTCCCGGAGGATCCACCGTGCTGGCGGCTCGAACGGGAATACCTGTTCGGCCCCGATTTCTTCGTCGCGCCGGTGGTCGAGGAGGGCGCGCGGGAGCGGCGCGTCTACCTGCCGCCGGGCCAGTGGATCGCCTTCTGGGATCGCACCGAATACGACGGGGATGGCCCCGGGAGCACGGGCGGGTTCCGCATCGGCGGCGCGCCCATCCAGGGCGGGCGCGAGATCGTCGTCGACGCGCCGCTCGAGCAGATTCCTGTGTTCGTGCGGCTGGGCGCGGTGATTCCCGTGGCCGATCCGCGCGTCGACACCTGGGCGCCCGCGCATCCGCCCGAGGGCACGGCCGTGACGGCCGCGCCGGATCTGGCGCACCTGTTGCACGTGTGGGCCTTCCCGGATGGGGCGGGAGGGACGACGCTGTCCGACGGAAGCCGGCTTGAGGTGGTGTGCGATCCCGAGGGGATTACGTTGACGCGGAGCCCGACGGCGCCGGTTCCGGGGGAAGGCGACGGCGGAGAACCGCGGCCGGCCGAGGTTGTGGCGCAGGTGGCATGGCCGGCGGGGTTGCCGGCCCCGGCCGGGGTGGAGGGCCTCACGCGCGTCGAGGACACCGATCCCTTCGCGCTGCCGCCGGGCTCCTGGTGTTGGGATCCGGCGCGCAACGCCCTCGCCCTGCACGGCCGGCCCGGCGAGACACAGTTCCGGCTCGCGGCCGGGCAGCCCGGTTAGGCCTTGCCGACGCGCGACTTGATGAACACGTCCACCAGCTCGGGATCGAAGTGTTTGGCCCGCTCGGCGCGGAGATGGGCGAGGGCCTGCTTGTGGGTGCTGCTGCCTTCCCGGTAATGGCGGGGGCTCGTCATGGCGCAGTACACATCGAGGATCTTGAGCACCCGGGCCAGATAGGGGATCTGCTCGCCTTCGAGGCCGTCCGGATATCCGGTGCCGTCATAGCAGCAATGGTGCCGGCGGACAATGTCGGCGGTGTCCTTGAGCGCGGGCGTGCCTTCGAGCAACGAGGCGCCGAGGCGGGTGTGTTTGCGCAGCATCGACCACTCATCGTAGGTCAGCACGCTGTCCTTCAACAGGATACGATTGGGAATCTTGAGTTTGCCCACATCGCGGACGAGGGCGGCCCGTTCCAGAAGCAGTTGATCGTCGGCACTGAGCTTGAGCGCTTTGCCGAAC
>JAFGTL010000123.1 GCA_016934125.1 Candidatus Hydrogenedentota bacterium | reverse complement strand
CGCGTTGTGCCAAGCCCCCGAGTACCAACGACCTGAGATTTCGAGACACACGCCCGGCTCCGCCGCGCCCAACGCCACCTGAAACAGTTCTATGAGCGGTCTGTCGTGCACGGAAACCGTAATTGTCTGCTCGTCCGGGTCAGGCGATAGCTTTCCGTCGGCGTCGCCGATACGGAGTCCGCCTCCGACCGTGGAAGTAATCGGGTGCCCTGCTTCATCCGCCAACCTGAAGATGTCCCGGAAAACGCCGCGAAGCGGCTTCGCGTTTGCCTCGTACGAAACGCGGTAGTTCAACCACGAGTCCCCGTCTGCGATCACATCCGCAGGGACAACGCTGACCACACTGTCACCGCCGGGAAACCAAACGTATGTTGGGTGTTGCCGGACGGCCTGATTCAGGACTTCCTCGGGCGTGGCGTTGGCCATGTCGATATCCAGCCTCACGTCACCGGTACCTTCCTTCGTCCAGTCGCTTTCGGCGCGTACGAACAAGACGCTGAGTCCAGTCGGCCTCCCAAGGTATCGAGTGAAGGTCTCCATCGTCGCGTCGACGCAGGCGATCCGCGCGAATTGAGTTGTCACCGCTTGTGGATACAACTCTCCTCCGGGGAGAGCCAGAGCCCATGCGGGCATCGTGCAGCTGTCGCCCGCTGCCCCGAACGCGACTATCAGTAGCGCCAACACCGCTGTCAATCCTCGGCCCCGTGCCCGCGGCGGCCTAGTCCTGAATCTGCCCATACGATTGCCCTCCCCGTCAATTCCTCCATGTCGCCGAGACTCGAAGCGTCCCACGAGGCAGATAGCCCGTCCTCGTCAGAACCCAGGCACGAATTCCCACTCCTTCCATCCAGGGGCCGTTCCAGAAGGTGTCTTGGGCCATACTTGGTGTGCACCTTCGGCAACGAATGAATGATAGTACGTTTTTACGACCTCCCCGTTGCACTTGATCACTTGCTTCCAGGAAAGGAGTGTGCCGGGGGTCTCATCGCAATCCTCAGTGTCGTCTATTGCTGCGTTATTGCAGATATAGTAATAATCATATATAACTGATAGGCCCTTGGGGCCAAACGCTACCGTCTTGTCCTCCGGGCCCGGAACGAGGCACGTACATGTCTTGTGGTTCTCTTCGCTCACGACAATATCGGCGTGAAGATCCCCAGCATGGATCTCCCGCCCCTCCACACTCAGCGTATGCACGGCCCGGAAGACCTGTCCGTATATCTGATCCCTTCCCAGTTCTGGGTCTGTCAGGCATGCATCGACATCGCCCACCTCTTCACCCGCCACCGGGGTATCGCCATCCCCACTGTCCCATACCACAGAACCCGCCGTAGTCAGGCTCGGCCAGCGCACGTTAGCATAGACCATGTAACGAGCAAATGTCCCGTACCAGGTCCAGTCATCGGCAAGGTTTGCACAGTCATACACATCTGCTCGCAGTGTCGGCCCGTCTGCCGGGACTCCCCCCGGGAGCTGCCACAGCTTCTGGCCTGTATCGACCGTTGAGTCAGTGGCCGACACCGCCACGTGATCCACGCCATCCTCTTCCTCCTCGGCGGGGCTCAAGTCTACGCGCAAGTCCGCATCTTGGAGGTTCGTGAGGGAGTACGGAATCCGCTCGTAGATGCAGTATGCACTGTATTCCTTGCCAAGGGTCAGCATTGCGTATGGGCACCAGTATTCCTCGTAACTTGCTGCCGTTGCCGCCCCGGAACAGAGAATGCTCGTGCAAAGAGCAAGCAACCATGAAGGAAAGGATGGACGCTCGATCCGCGCTCGGTGACCCATTCCGACTGCTCCCCATGCTATAGGCCCCACAGTAACCCGCAAACTAGAATGAACTTATTGCAATAATACACGGTGTTCCTGATAAAGTCAAGGGCAAATGCCGGGGGAGCCTACGTCACGAGAGGGGGGGTGCCGCTTTTCCTCTAGAGCGAGCCCATTTTGTGTAGTAACGTGTATACACTCTCGTTCTTTCGTCGGAAAGAGCGGTGTTCGCTGGGCGATGTTTCACCCGCAATCTGCTCAAAACCGCCCACACGGGCGACTTGAAAGACGAAAACCCACTTCTATGACGCAGGCCCAATGCCGGGGCGCCGCTGCGGAAGTGGTTCGAATGGCTGTCCTACAGAACGCAAGTATATAGGCGGGGCGCCATAATCGGGCAGGAGTTCCCGCATGAAATGATGGGTTGATCGCGTAAGTCCTTTCCTTTCAGTCTTCCACAGGTCTGAGTATGTGGTCCGGGCAGAGTTTTGGGGGATCTCTTCGCGGCGGCAAGCGGCCTTGCCTTGATTGGCTGAGATGCCTTCAGCGACCAATGCTATCAAGGCCAACACACCCTCCCACGCGGCTATCGTTTTCCTGCTATGGCTCAGAATGGACCAGTTCCTTCGGGGGATCTCTCGTTCAATACACTGGCCAGGCCCGTGCACAGCCAGTCCGCACGGACGCGTAACCTGCACCCCCTATCTGAAAGGACAAGTAACGGCAGCGACAATCCCCGAGCCAGGAAGCCCGCAGAATCCTGCGGGAACTCTTGGCAATCGGGCTCTCGGGCTCTTGACACGGGCGGACAAGTGCGGTAATATGCCTCTATCGCAGCCGGGTTGATTAGTGCCGGCGCAGGGAGGATATCGATGACTCCGTACGAGACCCCTGAGATCGAGAGCTACGACGCGGACGAGTTCGAGACGGACGAAGTCAAAGCCCTTTGCTCGTAGTATATTCGTAGCCTGCGCCGCATCCGGGCCGGTGGTGGAGTGGGCCGTTTCGCGCGTTCACTCCCTCCGCACGAGAGGCGGTTGGTTCCGTGGATTCCCTTTCCCTGCCCCGCCGCGGCTTCCCCTCCTGGCGTCCCGCTATCTTGTCCGCCGATGATTTCCGCCCCCGCCGGAGCTAGTACGTTACCGTGACACGCCTGTCCCGGCCCGTCTCCAAACGCCCCGGCCTCGCAAGAGCGCCGCCCAAATCGCCTCCTAACTTGGGGTGCGGCGCGTAAGGCAAGCTCGGCCACGCCATTTGTGCTTACGCAATGCTCACCCAGCGGGTGGCCATGTGGCCGAGCGGAACCCGCACACCGCCAAAGACTTCGGACGCCGCCCTTCGCGACCAGACGTTCTGGCGCCGCGCCCTGGCTCGCTTTCCTTCTCGCGATCTGGAATAATGCCGCATCTTGAGTGTCTTCGGAGGAGAGATCGGCCATGAATGCGTCTATGACGGTGTTGTGCGCTGTGCTGATGTTGGCGGCGGGCCGGGCGGCCGCGCCCCAGGAGCCTGCCGAGTCTGGGCCATTGCCCATAGAGCCCCTCACGGAGCTGGACTTCTTCCCGGTGGCCACCCAGTTCTCGCCCGTTCCCTCCGGCCAGGGATGGCACGGCGAAGATGGGCCCCTGTCCGAGGCGGTGTTGCGCGCTACGGTGGACAACATCCGCGCGCACGGATTCACCGGCCTCGAATCGAGCACCCACCGCCCCGCCGAGGAGCAGGCCTTCATCCTCGAGTACGCCCAGTCGCGCGGCATGTTCATCACCCACCACGCTGGCGCCCTCGAGCTGTTCGGCCGCGACAAGCCGCCCGAGGTGTGCGTGTACTCGCCCGACTACGCGCGGGTGGTTCGGGAGAACGCGGAACGCGCCCTGGCCCCGCTGGCCGGCATCCCCCGCCTCTACAACGTGTTCACCTACCAGGATGAGCCGTTCCATTGGGGGCCCAAATCCTTCGGCTACAACCCGGAGGTGGCCGCGGAATTCGAAAAGCGCTACGGATACCCCCTCCCGCCCGATCTCGAGTCGATTCGCGATGATCCCCGGAAGTGGCTCGACGTGATCAATTTCCGATCCGACTACTTCCCCGATGGATGGCGCCAAGTCTATCGCATCATCAAGGAAATCGATCCCGAGATCATGACGGTGCTCACCCACGACAGCCACAACACCTTCGGCGCCGGCTACAGTTCGCACTGCGAGATCGCCATTGACGACGTGTTCCACTGGGGCGGCGACTTCTCCGATATGTTCGTGTTCGACATCTACCCTTACATGATGTTCGATTTCCGGTTCGGCGAGCCCGCCCGGCTCCCGAAGCCGCGCATGAGCCAGATGCACTATTCCTTCGCCCAGATGCGCGATGTCACCCGCGCCTACAACAAGAAGCTGGGATTCTGGGTGGGCACGTACAACCCCGCGTGGTTCGCCCACTATCACTGCCCGGAACTGGCCGCGAAGCACTGGGCCGAGCGCGAGATGAGCGCCACGGCCGTGGCCCACGGCGCCGATTTCCTCCTCACCGGCTACCACATCCCCGTGGATGCCGGCCACTGGGACTCCTTCGGCGAAGGGCTCAACCTGATTCAGAAGGCCGGGGCCGCACTGCTCGATGCGCCCAAGCAGCAGGCCAGGGCCTGCATGCTGTTCCCTCGCACCCAACTCATCCAGCTTCAGGAGGAGTTCTTCAACGTCGGCCTCTCCTTCGAGCTTTTCCTGCGCGCCTTCGGCGAACTCGACATCCTCCACGAGGAACAGGTAGTCGACGACACGCTCGATGGATACGATGTGCTGGTGTTGTTCGACACGCGGCTGTTGCCCGAGGCTGTGGCGGGCCACATTGCTTCTTTTGTCGAGAAAGGCGGCCTCCTCATCGCCGACTGCGTCCCTCAGATGGGCACGTACAAAGAGCCCATGAGCACCATGGCGGATCTGTTCGGCGTCAAGGACGCCGTCACCGGCCGCATCCTGCGTTCCGGCCATTGGGTGCCCTACGTGGACATGCCCGCCCGCTGGGACATGCGCCGCGAGGACGCCCCCGACGAGAACGTGTTCACCTCGGATACGTTGAAGGGCGCCGCCCTCGGCCAGTCCCTCGATCTGCCGCTCGTGAGCCCGCGGCCGTGTTCGGTGACAACCGGCGAAGTCCTTCTCGCGACGGCCGCCGGCCAGCCCGGCGTCCTCCACCGGCAGGTTGGCCAAGGACACGCATTCCTGCTCGGATTCTGCGTGCAGGACACGTACTTCAAGACGTGGCAGGACGACAACGCGGCGGCCCGGGCTCAGTTACGCGGGTTGTTCAGGGCCATGACGGAACACGCCGGCGTGCGCCCGCACGTG
>JAFGTL010000122.1 GCA_016934125.1 Candidatus Hydrogenedentota bacterium | reverse complement strand
TGCCAGGGCCGGCAGTAGAATCGCCGCCAGAATCCCGATAATCGCGATGACTACCAGGAGCTCAATCAGCGTAAAACCTCGTTTCCTCATACCGTGTTCCTTTCTCACGTTCGCCCGGTTCGCAGGCCCTCGCCGGTTTCCGGTTCTAGTACGCGATAATATGTAGGACTATCAAAAGCCACCCTCACACCCTCCGTTACCGCCTGGCACCACCTCCCTCCGTGTTCATCGAATTCCGCACCGCTAGGAACCAATTCGCTGGAAATGGTACAATGAACCCGGCCGGCATGTGAATGGGTAAGACTATCAAAAACCTTTGTGAGACTATCATGCAACGACACGCGATGCACCCGCCCCGAAAGGCCCCCAAACGCGCCAAAGACGAGATCCAACTGTGGTCGCCCCTGTGCACCGAGCGTTTCTTCCCGATGCGCGTCGGCGTGGCCGAGCCGCTCCGCGCATTCCAGATTGTGCAGGCCGGCCGCTGCATCCTCTACCCGGGCTACTACCTCCACCGGAAGCGCTCCGTGTATCACCTCGCCCTGTACACCTCCGCGGGCCTCGGCCAGATCCGGGGCGACGGCCGCGCCTGGCGCGTCGAGCCCAACACCCTCATGCTCGCGCCGGCCCGTGCCGGCTACGAATACAAACCCCTCCGGCCGCGCTGGCGGTTCGTCTGGTTCCACCTCGAAGACTCCGGCGAATGGGAACACCTCAAAGAACGCGGGGTCGGCGTCCGCCGCACCACCCTCACCACCCAGATCCACCACACCGCCCACGGCTACATGAGCGAGGCCGCCCGGAGCCACGCCTCCGCGATCCGGGCCGCCCATCTCTACGCCCTGCTCATCACCGCCCTGCTCGAACGCGACCTCCGCTCCGGCCTCACCGCCCGATCCCAGGAGGTCGAGGAGCAGCTTCAGGCCCTCTGGGAACGCGTCGCCGACGATCTCAAGCGCCGGTGGACGGTGCCCCAACTCGCCGCCCACCTCCACGTGTCCGTGCCCCACTTCCACCGCCTCGTCGTCGCCAACGAAGGCACCAGCCCCATTCAGATGCTCACCCGGCTCCGCATGCTGCGCGCCCAGGAACTTCTCGCCGGCTACACCCTCAGCATCCGCGACGTCGCCGAACAGATCGGCTACGACAACGAATTCGCCTTCTCCACCGCCTTCAAACGCTTCGCCGGCATCCCCCCACGCGAATTCCGATCCCGCTACGGCTGAGGGACGGCACGCAGAGAGGGGACGGATACGCGCCGAGGGGCATGCCCTTGTGCTATCGGCTCCACGCCCGCAGTCACATGGGCGCACACACATAACTGACGGCCGCGTAGAGGGTTAGATGCAACGAATGCCGCTGGGCCGCCTCGCCGCGGCTACATCGTGTTACTCGTGAACGCCGGTGTCGCGCGGGCTGGATACGCTTGGCTCACAGCACATGCGCCGTGGTCGTGTCTTAAGACAAGTCGCCTGATCAGCGATGATGAGGGCTATTGCTCTATACGCGCTCGCGCACGAAGCCCCCGCCATACCTTCCGGAAACCAGGCACGCTTGTAGATATCCTGAGAAGGCGACTACTATAGGGGACGTAGAAATGCAGTCACGTGTGCTTTCGAGAGGTGAAACGCTAAGCGCTGCCACGCTCCGGCATTACGTGGCGGCAGTGGCCTCGGTATGCAACTGAGCGGCATTCCTCGTTTCGGCGATGAGAAGAAGGCCACGCGGGCGCAGTGCGCTGGGGCCGCCACAGGGCTCGTGCCAGAAGGAGGAACGATGGCGCAGCATGATCGCCGGCAATTCTCGTTCACTGATCCAAGGCAAGCAGTAATTCACGGGCGGCTCGGGAAGGTCGTCGGGGCCGGGCCTGCGGCCTTCTACCGCGATGCCTGCATTGTGCAAGAAGGACTGTGCCCGGTGGAGTCAGCGTCTCACTTGGTCGGGCACCTCTTCCGTGAGATTGAGAGCGCCTTGCGGGCTGTCCTTGGCGAGATCGCCAAGATGCCAGAGAACTCAGAAGACAAGCATAGAGAGCAAATCCTGAGTATCCTCGCAGCGCTCAAGATCGATCTGTCGGAACCTGTCGCACAACTGTGGCTCAAGCTTGCGGATAGGAACTGGGAATACACGTTGCACAGAGCGGCGCATCGTGACAACCTTGACACTCCGAGGCGAGTGACGCCCGAAACGACGCGGTTCTGGAGGGACTTCGACGGCGTTCTTGACGTAGTCCTGGAACGCTTCGAGGGCCGTTTTCTGGACACATTCACCATCTTCGACGAGTTGATTGCGATTGACAGTCCGTCCGGAAGAGACGCGAAGCGCTTCGTCCAAAGGTGCCCAACGACTATTGTTGCCCACACCTACTTCTACCGGCGGCTGAAGGGGCTTGGCTGGCTATCAGTCCTGGATAAGGAGGGATGCTTTGCCCGCCCGCCCGAACGCGAAGGGGGGCCTGAAGGAAAGGGATATCGCGATGCCCCTTGGCCCGAAGGCGACTACCTCAAAAGGATGGCCTCTGAGGCACCATCCGACGTGAGAGATATCTTCATCAAGATTGCGCCCAGCGAGAACGCCTACGTCCGCTGCGCGATGGTGGGTGCTGCGCTCGCAATGCCCCCGGAGATCGCGGCAACCCTCGTGCAGCGGCTTGTAGAATGGCTGGAGCATACGACACATATGTTCCTTGCCGACGATCACGCGGATCTCGTGGTTCGTCTTGCCGAGGGCGGGGAGGTTGACGCTGCGCTGGCGCTCGCGCGGGCATTGCTGACGCTACGCCCCAGTAGCCGAGGGCCGGAAGTGGCCGAGGATCTTGGGCTCGCACGTAGGCTCGAACCTGAGGCTATCGCAGATTCCTGGCAGTACAAGAGGGCAATCGAGCGAATGGCGCCGGTGCTAACGAAGTGCGCAGGCTTGCCGGCCCTTGATATGTTCTGCGGCCTCCTCGAAGAGGCGGCCAAGTTGATGTCCGTCAGGGGCGAGGACGGAGGTGTTGAGGAAGTCACGTATGGGTGGCAAACCGCCATCGAGGATCATGAGCAGAACGGCATCTATGATTCTCCGAAGGATGTGCTTGTCGTGGCCGTTCGGGATGTGGCTGAGGCCTTGATGCCGAGTCATCCGAAGGAGGTGCTGGAATCCGTCGAGGGACACCCGCAAGTCATCTTCAAGCGGATTGGACTCCACTTGCGCAGGAAGTGGCCGGAGGCCGATCCGGAAGGCACGAATGCCCTGCTCAGCGACCCTGAAGTCTATCGGGACACGGCACTTCATCATGAGATGTTCCATCTTCTACGAACCGTCTTCAGCGCTCTCGCGCCGGATGCACAGGGCGCGTTCTTCGAGTCGATAGCGCAGGACACCGCACTGCAAAAGGTGAAAGACGTCCTCAAGTCCTGGCACGGGCGGGGACCAACAGACGAGGAGGCCGCGAAGCTGGCGCGAGACATCGAGTTTGGCAGGCTGATTCCCGTGAAGGACTCTCTCGTAGCGGAGTGGCGGCAGCGATACCAGGAGTTGGCCGGTGAGTTCGCCGTCGGCGAGCATCCGGATTTTCTCTTCTATATCGGAGGATCGGACCGATCAACCCGCGAGGCCCCGACGACACGGGAGCAACTCGCAGCGATGCCCCTGGCAAGCCTTGTCCAGTATCTCCGGGATTACAGATTCAGCGACGATCCCTACGACACCTCGATCGAGGGATTCGGCATGCTCCTGTCCGAACTCGTGAAATCGGATCCGGAGACGTATGTGTCTGCCGCCATTTCCTTCCAGGGGGTTCAGCCCGGAATCGTGCGCGGCCTGCTATCGGGCGTCAGAGACTTGGTGAGGGGCGACGGGGGATTCCCCGTTCACCTCTGGAAGCCGCTGCTTCAGCTCTGCAAATGGATCACTGAGCAGCCCCGCGATCAGTCACTCCGGAAGGGCCACTACGCCGATTTGGATCCCGGGTGGGGTTGGGCGCGGAAAGAGATCGCAGATGTTCTCGAGGAGGGGTTCAAGTCAGGGACGAACGCGATTCCCTACGAACTGCGGGAACTCGCGTGGAGTGTGCTCCTTCCCCTTACCAGCGATCCGGATCCGCAGCGTGACGATGAGAGGGATGAAGGCAATCCCTCCGACCTCGCCATCAACACGGTGCGCGGCCGGGCGTTCAATGCCGTGGTCCAGTACGCGCTCTGGTTGAGGCGCAGGGCTGACACGGAGCCCACCCCCTCACTCAATCCGGAGCTTGGTTTCGGCGCAATGCCCGAGGTGCGGGAGGTGCTGGATGGGCACCTTGACGTGAGCGTCGAGCCGTCTCCGGCGATTCGAAGCGTATACGGGCAGTGGTTCCCGTGGCTGTTCCTGCTTGACAAGCCATGGGCAGAGGCGGAGAAGGAGAGGATCTTCCCGGCGGCTCCACAGGATCGCCACCTCTTCGACGCAGCCTGGGAAGCCTACATCACCTTCTGCAAGCCGTACGATAGCGTGTTGCCGGTGCTTCGCGAAGAGTACGCGCTCGCCGTTGAGCGCGTCGGGACGTGGACAGATGAGTATCATCGGATCGCACATCCGGACGAGCGGCTAGTGGACCACCTCATGGGGTTCTATCTTGGAGCGGCCGTGGAATTGGCCGATCCGCTTGTGCGCGCCGTTTTCGAGAAGGCGACGCCCGAACTCCGCGGCCATGCAATGGACTTCATCGGTAGGGGCCTGCTGAAGCCAGGGGATATCTTCATTGCAGACGGCAGGCGCGAGAGGATACAGGCATTCTGGCATTGGCGACTGGGTGAGGCACAGAACTCCGAGGATCCCGCTTCGTTCAAGGGCGAGTTGCAGTGGTTCGGCAATTGGTTTGCCTCGGGCAAGTTCGACGATAGGTGGTCGCTCGAGCAGCTCGAGAAGGCGCTGGGAATCGCGTCTTGGGCCGAACTCGACCACCTCGTTGTCAAGCAGTTGGGGAAACTGTCAGAGTCCTTCCCCGATCGGACTCTACGATGTCTCTCGATGATGATCGATGGCGATCAGGAAGGATACGGGATCGCCAGTTGGACGGAGAGCACACAGGCAATTCTGCGTAACGCCATCGAGTGCGAGGACGCCGCCACGCGGGACGCGGGCATTGCCCTCGTCCATCGCCTGGGTTCCCTTGGGCACCTGGAATACAGGGCTCTGTTGCCTTCGGACAACGCCCCCGGTGGCGCGTAGGACGGCCGCTCAGCCTCTACGCCGTGGCGGCGGCGCCGTGTTTTGGGACGAGGGTGGAGACGGCGGAGATGGACACGGCGAGGAGGGCGGCGACGACGAAGACGCGTTCGTAGCCGAAGGCCATCCAGAGGAGGCCGCCGAGGCCGGGCAGCACCATCGAGGCGATGTGGTTGATGGAGACGCCGACGGCGAGGGTGGAAGTGAGTTCCTGGGGCGATTCGGTGAGGCGGGCGACGTAGACGGATCGGCTCGTGCCGAGGGCGAAGAGGAGGTTGTCGGCGATGAAGCAGGCGGACGCGATGCGGTGGGCGGTGTGGGCGTCGCCGGTGAGCCGTTTGGCGAAGCCGTAGCCGATACACACGACGGCGAGCATGAGGCCGTCGGCGATCATGATGCTGCGTTCGCCGAACCGATCGATGGCGAGGCCGACGAGGGGTTTGAAGCCGAGCCCGACAATCGAGGCGATCATGATGAGCCCGGCGAATCCGCCGGCGTGCTGGCCGTACTCTTTGATCAGCACCCAGAATCCGAAGGTGAGGAAGATCTGTTTGCGGGCGCCGAAGAGGAATTCGAGGAGGTAATAGAGCCAGAAGCGTTTACGGATGACGAGCCGGGCGCGCGGCTGGTGGAGGTGGGGGATGTGGAGGCGGAAGTAGAGCACGGCGGATATCGCGGCCGTGCCGGCCGCCACGGCGAACCACAGGCCGTAACGGGGCGTGTCCCGGAGGAACAGCAGCCAGACGATGCCCGCGCCCAGCACGCTGCCGACGACGCCCACCACCCCGAGCTGGCCCATGCGCCAGCCCCGCTTGCTCGGATCGCCCAGGGACAGGGCGATGGACGAGGTGACGGGTTGAAGCAGGTGCATGCCCGCGCTGCCCACCATCATGAGGAACACCATGAGCCAGTAGTTGGCCGGGCCCCACAGCGCCAGGCCGAGCAGGCCCGCCGCAAAGGTGAGCGCGCCCACGATGCCCATCTGCGTCACCGTCAGCATGCAGAGGATCGCGGCCATCAGCACGACGAGCAGCCCGGGCAGTTCGCGGGGGAATTCGAGCCAGCCCCGGGCGTCCGCATCGAGGGCGTAGGTGTCCACAAGGAAATTGTTGAAC
>JAFGTL010000121.1 GCA_016934125.1 Candidatus Hydrogenedentota bacterium | reverse complement strand
GCACCATCTCGCCGGCAATCTTGCTGAACCGCGACATCCGATCCGTGATGGTGACGAAGCCGTCCTCGTCGATTGCCCCCACATCGCCCGTGTTATACCAGCCGTCCTGCAGAACCTCGGCCGTCTTCTCCGGATCGCCCAGGTAGCCCTGCATGATGTTGGGCCCCTTCACGTGGAGCAGGCCCGGCCGCCCATCCAGGATGATCTCCCCCGTGTCGATGTCCACGACGCGGACGCTCATGCCCGGTAGGGGGCGGCCGATGGTGCCGTGGCGCGTGCCGGCCTGGTAGTAGCCGGGCGCGCGGAAATCGGGGACGTTCACCGACACGATAGGGGCGCATTCGGTGGTGCCGTAGCCTTCCAGGGGCGATACCCCGAATTTCGCCTCGAAGGCTTCCCGGATCCGGGCGGGGAGTTTCTCGGCGCCCGTGACGATGTAGTCGAGGCTGCTCAATTCCTCCGGCAGGCAGCGGCGGATGAAGTTCTGCAGGAAGGTGGGCGGGGCCACCAGGAACCGCGGGTGGTACTTGTAGGCCAGTTGGCCGATGGCCTTGGCCTCCAGGGGATTCGGGTGGAACACGGCCCCCATGCCGTTGATCAGGGGCAGCCACAGCGTCACGGTGAATCCGAAGGAGTGGAAGAACGGCAGGATGCCCAGGATGCGATCGGTGCGCACGTGGGGGAACACCTGAAGCGGCGAGTCGATGTTGCTGGAGATGTTGTGGTGCGAGAGCATGATGCCCTTCGGCTCGCCCTCGCTCCCGCTCGAAAAGATGATCGTCGCGAGATCGTCCTGGCTCCTGCCGGACGGCGAGCCGAGGATCCTCTCCAGCAGGCGGATCGGACACAACACGGCCAGCAGAAGCGCCACCACCCGATCCCCTGTCCCGATCGCCTTCTTGATGTCCTCGAGATAGATCGGTTCGCCGGGCACCTCGATCGGCATCCGGGACAGAAACTCCCGGGACGTGACCACCTGGGTGATCTCGCACCGCCGCACGGCCGACGCGATCGCCTGCGGCGACGCCGTGTAGTTCAGGTTGACGGGCACGCGCCCCATGATCTGGAAAGCCACGTTGGCCAAGGCGCCGCCCACGGACTGCGGCACAAGCAGCCCCACCATGGGCTGCTTGTCGAGGTGTTTGAGGAGCTCGCGCCCCAGTGCGATGCTGCTCACAAGCGTCGTCATATACGACAGCTTCGGGACGCGCCCGTCGGCCATGGCGAACGCGAAGGGGCGGCGGCGGGCCCGCTTGATGAACTGCCGGTGGAGCAGCGGGTGATCGGACTTGCGGAGGTTCTGGGCTTCCGTATCGAGCTCCTGGATCGCTGCCCGAACCACCGCCGCGGAACTGTCGTTCGGCAGCGGCGCCCCGTAACTCACCGTCACCGGGAACGGCAACCGCCGCGGCAGTTTCCAGAAGAACTTGCCGTCCGCATAGCTGAAGATGCTCCCCCACAACCGCCCCAGGTGGACGGGGATGATCGGCGCGTCCACCCGCTTCATGATGTGCTCGAACCCCTTGCGGAACTCGATCATCTGGCCCGTCCGCGAGATCTGGCCCTCCGCGAAGATACACACCAACTCCCCGCTCTCAATCGCCTCCGTGGCGGCCCGCATCGAGCGCACCAAGTCCTTGGGCTGCGACATCGGCGACACCGGGATGGCCCCGGTGATCCGGGCCAACGGGCGGATCCACGGATTCTGGTAGATCTCCTCGGCCATCAGGAACCGGACAGGCCGATCAATGGACACGATGATGACGAGGGCGTCGATAAACGAGGTGTGGTTCGCGACGAGAAGCGCGCCGCCCTTGTCGGGCACGTGTTGCTTGCCGGCCACCTTCATGCGATACACGGTATGCGCGAAGCACCACAACAGGAGCCGCAACAGCGACACGGGAACCAGGCTGACAATGTAGATGCTGACCACCAGCGTGATCGCCGAACACGCCAGAAAAATGCCGTACGTGCGCAGGCCGAGCATGTTGAACAGCAGCCAGAAGATGCCCGTGGCCACCAGCATGCCGACGAAATTGACGAAATTGCAGGCCGCGATCATCCCGCCCTTCACATCCGCGGGGCTCCGGTGTTGGAGCAGGGCGGCCAGGGGCACGTTGTAGAATCCTCCCGAGAAGCCGAGCATGAACAGCAGCGCGAACGCCGCGCCGTAGCCCAGTCCGGGCACACCCAGCAGCGCGGCGAACACGGCCAATCCCGCCGCGCCGAGGGGGATCAGGCCAACCTCGATCTTTCGCCCCGAGACAATGCCCGCCACCAGGCTTCCGATGCCGATACCGAGCGCCAATGACACCTGGAGAAGGCCGTTGACGGTATGGGAGTACTCCATTGCCTTGCCGTGTTCGACGACGTTCTGCTGGATGAGCAGGCCCATGGCCCAGAAAAACGTGATGCCGAGCATCGTCATGTAGAGGGTTCGATCCCGCCAGAACATCATGAGGTGTTTGCCCAGGCCCGACCACGGATTCAGGCCTATCCGGCGGCCGGGATCGGCCACGGGGGCGCGCATGATCCGGTGGGACGTGATCACGCCCACAATCGACAGGCCGATGAGGGGCACCGACGTGAGGTAGATTCGTTCGCCCAGCCAATCCAGCAGGACGCCGGCCGTCGCCGTGCCCGCGATGATGGCCACGAACGTCATCATGTTGAGGACGCCGTTGGCCCACGACAGGCGTTCCTCGGGCAGCGTTTCGGGCAGGATGCCGTACTTGGCCGGGCTGAAAAAGGCGCTCTGCATAGCCATCATGAACAGCATCGCCCAGATCAGGCTCGGGCTGCGCAGCCAGAAGGCCACCAGGCCGAACACCATCACGCCCACTTCCCAGTACTTCGTCGCGATGGCCACGGTGCGCTTGCTGTAACGATCGCCGACGGCTCCCGCGAAGCCCGCAAACAGAATCCAGGGGATCGTGAACAAGAACGAGCTGAAGGGCGTCACGCGGCCCTGCCAACCGGGATCGGTAAGGATCGCGGGCAGCGAGAAAATGATGATGAACTTGAACGCGTTGTCGTTGAACGCCCCCTGGAACTGCGTGGCAATGAGTGCCCAGAAGCCGCGCACGGGGCCCGGCTCATCGGGATGGGCCGCCCGGATCTCCGTCGAACTCATCAAATCCTACTCCCTTACGCGTGGCAACACCCGGAAACCCCGCTTCCGGGCCGCACCGGGCCTACCGGCTGAGCGCCTCATGAACCTCCTGAGTCCGGGCGCGAATCCGCTCCAACAACTGGATCAACGTCCTGCACTGCTTCTCGGACAAGTCCTTCGTCGCCGCGTGCAGATTCTCGCGATACAGCGGCTCAACCTTCTCCAACAACACCCTCCCCTTCTCGGTGAGTTCCACATGATAGATCCGCCGGTTGTCGGGGACACTCACCCGCGCGACGAGATGCTTGGCTTCGAGCTTGTCGAGCACGGACGTGATACTGGCGCGCGTCACGACAAGCCGTTTGCCGAGATCCGACTGGGTGAGATCCCGATCCTTGTACTTCAGCGAGAACAGCGCGTTGAACTGGGCCTCGGTGAGGCCGAACCGGCGAAACAACAGGGCTCCGGCCGAACTCAACACGCCCATTGTGCGGACGACATTGAGAACCGCCTCGTGGCGGACATCTTCAAAGGGCAGATCGAGATCCAGTTCGTGCTGCAGCGACATAGGGAGTCCTTTCGTCGTTTATTGTATGATATATGACTGTTAGGTGTCAAGCGATAAGCCGTCCCGTCTCCCACCCACTCTCGGCCGGGGCCTGCTCCCCTACACCCCCGGACACCGCGCCGGTCTCCGCACGCTGCCCGGAATCACCGGATTCGCGCCAGTAATTGCTTGTCTTATAGCACATTTTTGCCCGGCTTATACAGACTGTCGAACAGACCACCCCGGGCCCGTGCAGACCGGTTCACACCCTCCTCGCGCTTCCGAACGCGCCCGCCCTCCGTCCGCGAACCCTTTTCGCGCCGAATGCGGAGGGGAGAAGGTATACTGAAGCCCAGGAGGACGCCGGCCATGCGGATCGTTCTGACGGGATCGTCGGGCCTGATCGGTGCGGCGCTCGTGCACGGCCTGCGCGAGGCCGGACACGACACGGTGCGCCTGGTTCGGGCAACGGCGCCGAGATCGACGCCAGACGAGCCGGCCTGGGATCCTCCGGCGGGCGTACTGAATCCCCGCCTCCTGGCCGGCGCCGACGCGATCATCCATCTCTCGGGCGACGCCATCGCCAAGGGGCGCTGGACGGCCGCCCGCAAAGCCCGAATCCGGAGCAGCCGCGTCGACACCACCCGGCTCCTCTGCGACACGCTCCGCGCCATGGATCGCCCGCCGAAGACGTGGCTGTGCGCCTCGGCGGTCGGCATCTACGGACATCGCGGAGACGAGGTGCTTACGGAGAGCACTCCCCCGGCCGCTACGACGCCCGCCATGCCGGCGGGCAGCCGGTTTCTGGCCGAGGTATGCCGTGCGTGGGAATCGGCTGCCGCGCCCGCGGCCGAAGCCG
>JAFGTL010000120.1 GCA_016934125.1 Candidatus Hydrogenedentota bacterium | reverse complement strand
CTCAAGAACGCCTTCCCCCTCGCCGGCACCCGCGACGACACCATGAAACGGGCGTCCTTCACGTTCGACGGGATTCCCATTGTGAACGGCACCTTCTCGCAGTCGAGCCTCCTCCTGAACCGGCTCCTCGTGCGCACTGTGCACGCCATGACCGCAGGCGCGGATGCGGTGCTCGATCTCTACTGCGGCAACGGCAACCTCTCGCTCGGCCTCGCATCGGCCAAGGAGGTGCTCGGCCTCGACCACAACCGCGCCGCGGTTCACCGGGCTGCGGCCGTCGGGCGCGGCGTGTATCGCGCCGGCAAGGAACGCGCGTTCTGCGAGGCCCTCGCCTCGCGCCGGTGGGACGCGGTGATTCTCGATCCGCCCCGCACGGGCGCCAAGCCCATCGCGCCCGCCCTGGCCAAGGCCGATGCCGCCGCCATCGTCTACGTGTCCTGCGATCCGGCCACGCTCGCCCGCGACGTGAAGACACTGGCCGCCTCGGGCTGGCGCATCGACAAGGCCACCGCCCTCGACCTTTTCCCGCATACGCCCCACGTCGAAACCGTGTGCCGCCTCGTCCGCTGAGCCGCCTTGATCTCGCCGCCCGGATGGGCAATCATGGGCTGAGTTTCCAGGGGGAGTGATGATCCACAGCAGCGGCGACAATCCCACGCGGAGCGATGCGCCCCCGGCCATCACGGACGGCGCGGGCAAGACGGCCACAGGCGGGGCCGCACCTCTCGGCGAGGTGCATGCCTCCGTCCTGTTCCGGCCGGGCCAGGTGGTAGCGGGGCGGTTCAAAGTGGTGCGCCTCATCGGGCACGGGGGCATGGGGGCCGTGTACGCCGCCCAGGACGCCATCGCCCGGCAGGCCGTCGCCATGAAGGTGATCCTGCCCGCCCTGCTCACAAGCCAGCGGATCCGGCGGCGTTTCATCGAGGAGGTAAACACGGCCCGCGCCATCCGGCATCCGGGCGTCGTGACGGTGTACGACTTGGTGGAACACGAGCACGGGCTCCTGTACACCATGGAATTGCTCCGGGGCCACACCCTCCGCGCCTACATGACCGCCCACGGCAAGCTGCCGCTCGCCACCTGTGCGGCGATTCTCGGGCCGGTGTGCGACGCCCTCGAATACGCCCACACCTTCACCATCCACCGGGACATCTCGCCCGAGAACATCATGTTGCTCGAGAACCGGGACGTGAAGCTGCTCGACTTCGGCATCGCGAAACCGGCCGGCGAGAGTGAGGGCCTCGGCACGACGGGCGCCATGGGCAAGGACTACTACATGGCGCCCGAGCAGCGCAGGGACGCGGGCACGGTGGATGCCCGGGCGGATCTGTGGTCGGTGGGCGTGACGCTGTTCGAAATGCTGACGGGCGAGATGCCCATGGGCTACGGCAGTATCCGGGAACTCCGGCCCGACCTGCCGAAAACCTGCGACGAACTCCTCCAACACACCATCGCACCGGTGGAGGCGCGCTATCCTTCCGCCAAGGTATTGGGCGAGAATCTGGCGGCGTGCGCGGCCGGCAAGCGGCTGCTGCCGGGCGACGGGACGGCCGTCCCGAAGAAGTCCAGAGGCGGCGCAGGGCCATGGGCGCTCCTGTCCCATCCGCTGATGGTGGGCGGCATCACGGTGGTCGTACTGCTCGCCGCGGGGGCGGTTGTCGCGCCGCTGCTGGCGAAGTTGGACGCCGGGGGCGCGGGCGGGGCGGTGGCCGAGAGCGCGCCGGCGCCGGCAGCAGAACGGGTGGCGATAAGGCCGGTGAAACCGCAGGGGAAGCCCTTTGACTGCTCCGGCTACTGGCAGGGCGGGAGCTATGCGGAGGTGCGGCTCGAACTCGACGGAAACACCTGCTCGGGATGGTTGCGGCCCGCCTTCGATCCGGGCCGGAGGTACGTCTTCCACGACGTGGCGGTGCGGGTGAATGGCGAAGGACGGACGGTGGTGACGCTGGTGGAGCGAAAGGACGAGTTCCGCTTGCGGATCATCATTCCGGTGCGTGATGGGCTCGATGCCGCAACGATACAATTCGTGTTCGATCCGCGCACCCGAACCGGCGCGGTTGTTGCCTGCGACTATCAGGAGCCCACGCTGTGCGACGAGAGCACGATCCAGTTGGTTCGCGAACGGGGCGACGAGGAGTATTTCCCGGTGTCGAGCCTGACCGTCCTCGATGTGCAAGGCGGCGAAGTCGGGCCCGGGACACTCACGTCGTGCGCCGAGGGCGCGTACATCACCTATGAACTGCGCGTGGCCAAGCCCGGGACGCGTTCCGTCGGCGTGATCGCGGGCACCCGCGGCGCGCCCTTCTGCATGTACATCGACGGGCGCCCCGTGGGCGGCGTGCTGGAGCCGAAGACATTCCTGGAGGGCGTCGACAGGACATCGTACGAGGGCGAGGTGAGTCTGGTGGTGCCTGTGGGCAGGTACTCCTTCGGCTCTGGCCCCCATCAGGTGACGTTTCAGGTGGTTCTCAACGATCGATACGAAGACGACTTGACTCTCCACGACATCGTCGTCTATTGATCCGGCGGCCTGCGGACGGGGCCGGCAAGGCCGCAGCGCGTGCCCGTCCGGGTGCGGGCCAATTTTGACACCGTTTCCGCGGAACCGCTAGCATCACGTGCCTGCTACGATGCCTGCACGAGAGGGGATGCGAATGGCTTTGTCGAATGACGCCGCGGCCGACGGCGGTTCCGCGCGCCGGATGAGTTTCCACGGAGCGGCGGTGTTCTGCACCGTGCTTCTCTTCTTCTTCGTGTCCGGGGCCTGCGGCCTGCTGTATCAGGTGGTGTGGACACGGAAACTCGTGCTGCTCTTCGGCACGACGTCCTATGCGGTGAGCACCGTGCTTACCATCTTCTTTCTCGGCCTGGGCCTGGGCAGCCTGTGGGGCGGCCGCATCGCCGACAAGAGCCCCCGGCCCCTGTTCGTCTACGGCGCCTTCGAGATCGTCATTGGCCTGTGGGCGCTCGCCTTCATTCTCCTCGTGGATCACGGCGAGGCCGCTGTCGTGGGCGTGTTGCGCGCTGCGGCCTCGGCCCGGCCCGTGGGCATCGCCTTGCGCGCGCTGCTGTCGCTGGCGTTCCTGATTGTCCCCGTGACGCTCATGGGGGCGACGCTGCCGTTGCTGGCCCGGTTCGTCGGCACGGATGCCCGGGCGCGGGGACTCCGGATCGGCGCGCTTTACAGCCTCAACACCTTCGGCGCGGTGGCCGGGTGCGCGCTGACGGGCTTCGTCCTGGTGGCCGCCCTGGGCTACACGCGGGCCACGCTGCTGGGGGCCGTGGCCAACCTGGCCGTGGGCGGCCTGGCGATCCTCCTGAGCCGGCAGAGCGGCACGGCCGTCGAGGCGCCCGGGGCCGCGGCGCCCGGGGCTGCGGCGCCCGAGAAAGCCGCGGGCGACGGAGAGCCCGCCGTGCTGCCCGGCTGGGTGGTGTGGATGGTGGTGGGCGCCTTCGCGGTGTCGGGCATGTGCGCGTTGGCCTTCGAGGTGCTGTGGACGCGGATGCTCGTGATCGTGTTTCTGGGCACTACCTATGCCTTCACGACGATGCTGACCTCGCTGTTGTGCGGCATCGCCGCCGGCAGTTCCTTCGCCTCGGCCATTATCGACCGCCGCCGCCATCCCGTGGCGCTACTCGGGGTGGTCGAACTCCTCATCGGCCTGTCGTGCCTGGCCATGCTGGCCGCGTTCGCGTGGTTGCCCGAGAGGGCGGCCGACATGCAGCGCGAGGCGGGGTTCGAGTGGAGCGGCGTGGTCTACGGCAAGTTCCTGCTGTCGTTCGCCGTGCTGTTCGTGCCCACCTTCCTGTCGGGCATGACCTTCCCGATAGTCGTCCGGATCGTGGCGGCGAGCCGGCTCCGGCTCGGGCGCGACATCGGTAAGCTCTATAGTGCCAATACCTTCGGCGGGGTCGTCGGCGCGCTTCTCGGCGGCTACGTGCTTATCCCCCTGTGGGGCACGCAGCAGGGCGTCGTCGTCCTCTCCCTGCTCCTGTTCGCGGTCGGCGTGGCGCTCGTCCTGGCCTGTCCGTCCATGAAGCCGGCCGGGAAGGGCAGTCTGCTCGCCCTGGTGCTGAT
>JAFGTL010000119.1 GCA_016934125.1 Candidatus Hydrogenedentota bacterium | reverse complement strand
CGGAACGACACGTGCGAAATAGCGCCCGTACCTTCGATGCAGAACATGCCCGCGCCGATGCCGCCGACGGGGAAGGCCACGCGGTTCAGGTTCGCGCCGGAATAGGGGCCGTTGTACGCCCTCGGTTGCGGAGCCGCATACCGCGCCGCCTGCTCGGCGGCGTCCGCCGCGCCGGCGGCGGCCACATTCGGGAATGCCGCCGCAACGGCCAACACACAAATGAGAATCGCACGGCGCATACACATGGCTCATTCCCCTCCTTTGGATAGACGCAGGCATTGTAGGTGGCGGCGTGGACGGGATCAACGGGGCGCGCGGGCTCCGGCTCGGGCCCCTCCCGCAGGCCGACACTGCGGGGGAAGTTGCGCTCTACTATGGATTTACGCTATAATACGGGCTCTTTCTTGGTGCCCGTGTGTGCAAATCTGGAGCACAGAACAGCTATGGCCTTGAGCATGACTGGTTTCGGCAAGGCGACTTGCGACCTCGAGGGCGAGGTGGTGTCCGCAGAACTCAGCAGCGTGAACCACCGGTACTTCGACTGCGGCATGCGCCTGCCGAACGGGTGGTCGTCCCTGGAGCCGGTGGCGAAGCAGACGCTCAAGAAGTGGATCGATCGGGGCAAGGTGAACGTCCTGGTGAGCCGGAAACGGGCGCGCGGCACGGAGCACCCGGTGAAACTCGACACGGACGTGGCCAAGCAGTATGTCGAGGCTTCGCAACAACTTGCGGCGATGTTGGGCACCCAGGAGGCCCTGTCGTTGAATGTGTTGGCCCAGTTGGAGGGCGTTTTCGGAGAGGAAGAGAACGAGGAAGACCTCGCCGCGGCCGAAGAGACGCTCGTGCGCGTGCTCACCGAGGCAGCGCAGCACCTGAACGCCATGCGCGAGACCGAGGGCGCCGCCTTGGCGGCGGACATCCGGCACCGGCTCGGCCTGATTCGGGAGGCGCTGGCCGCGGTCGAGGAGCGGTTGCCGGAGTTGAATGCGCGGCACGAAACCCGGTTGCGCGAGCGGATCAATGAACTGAGCACCGATATCTCGGTGACGGAAGAGCGGATCGGCATCGAGGTGGCGTTGCTGGCCGAGAAGGGCGACGTAACCGAGGAAGTGATCCGCCTGAAAACGCATCTCGATCACGTAGAAGAGGTGCTCGGCACGGACGGGTCGATCGGGCGCCGGCTCGATTTCCTCGCCCAGGAGATCCAGCGCGAGATCAACACGCTCGGCGTCAAGACACGCGATGCCGACGTGGCCTCGTACGTGCTCGACATGAAAAGCGAACTGGAGAAGATCCGCGAGCAGGTCCAGAACATCGAATGAGTGAACGGGACAGGGCGATGCGCGGCAGCCTCTTCGTGGTGTCGGCCCCGTCGGGGGCGGGCAAACACGCGATTCTCGAGCAGGTGCTCGCGCACGATCCTAACCTGCAGTATGCGGTGTCGGCCACAACCCGCCAGCCCCGGGAGGGCGAAGTGGATGGCGAGGATTACCATTTCCTCGAGCCGGACGAGTTCCGGCGGCGGGTGGAGGCGGGCGAGTTCGTCGAATGGGCCGAAGTGCACGGCCACTGTTACGGCACGTTGCGCTCGGAGTTGGAGAAGCGGCTCGATGCCGGCACGGACGTGGTGATGCAGATCGACGTGCAGGGCATGGAGAGTTTGAAGGAAGCCGGGCTGGAATTCGTCTCGGTGTTCGTTGCGGCGCCGTCCTTCGAGGAGTTGGAGCGGCGCCTGCGAAAGCGCGGAGCGGACGGCCCCGAGGCGATTGCGTTGCGGATGCGGAACGCGCGGCACGAGATGGAACGGCGGGACGAATACGGCCACGTCATTGTGAACGATGTCTTGGAGGAAGCGATCGCGGACTTCGAGGAGATTGTCCGCGCAGAACGCCGGCGCGGAGGCCGGCGCGAATAGGAGTCGATGGAGATGAGCGAGATATCCGTGGAGAAGTTCCGCGACAAGTTCGACAGCCTGTACCGCTTGGTGATTGTGGCCTCGCGGCGGGCCACCCAGGTGGCCAAGCCGGATTCCCGCCCCCTGGTTCCGGTGCGATCCAAGAAGGCGACAATCGTGGCGCTGGAAGAGATTCTTCAGGGCAAAGTGAGCTACGAGATTGACGCGTCCGATGAAGAGGATTACGTCGAATAAGGAAGTCGTACTCGGCGTGACGGGATCCATCGCCGCGTACAAGGCGTGCGAACTGGCGTCCCGCCTCGTCGAATGGGGCGCCCGCGTCACGCCCGCGCTCACGCGCTCGGCGCGCGAATTCGTGGGCCGCACTACCTTTGAAGCCCTCACCGGCCGGCGCGTCATCACGGAGATGTTCGAACCCCTCGCGGCCCCCGAGATCGAGCATATCGCCGTGGCCAACCGCGCCGATCTGTTCCTTATCGCCCCCGCCTCCGCCAACATCCTCGCCAAGGCCGCCCACGGCATCGCCGACGACTGGCTGTCCACCACGCTGCTGGCCACGCGCGCGCCGATCCTGTTCGCGCCGGCCATGAACACGAACATGTACACCCACCCGGCCACCCAGGCCAACATCGCCACGCTGCAGTCCCGGGGGTGCCATTTCGTTGGGCCCGCCGAAGGCCGGCTCGCCTGCGGCGGGCAGGGCCCGGGCCGGATGATCGAGCCGCAGATCGTGCTCGAAGCGGCACTGCCGCTGCTCTCGGGCTGCCGGGATCTGGCCGGTAAGCGGGTGGTGCTCACGAGCGGGCGGACGCACGAGCCGGTGGATCCGGTGCGGTTTCTCGGGAACCGCTCGTCCGGGAAGATGGGCCGCG
>JAFGTL010000118.1 GCA_016934125.1 Candidatus Hydrogenedentota bacterium | reverse complement strand
GGCCGCATGGGCGCCCGGCCCGGCGTGGGCGGAAGTGGCGCGCATGGATCGCGCGCCGGATCCGGAGGGGCATTTCGTGTTCCGCGTGAACGGCACGCCCATCATGGTGAAGGGCTCGAATTGGGTGCCGCTGGATGCGTTTCATGGGCGCGATGCCGAGCGGGTGGACGCGGCCGTGGGGCTGTTCGCGGACTTGGGCTGCAACATGATCCGATGTTGGGGCGGGAACGTCTACGAGGACACGAGGTTCTTCGATCTTTGCGACGAGAACGGCATCCTCGTGTGGCAGGATTTCGCATTTGCCTGTTGCCGCTATCCCCAGGACGAGGCCTTCCTGGCCCGGGTGCGCGCCGAGGCCGAGTCAGTGGTCGTGAAGCGGCGGAATCACGCGTCGCTGGCCTTGTGGTGCGGCGACAACGAGATCGACGGGGTGTACACGGCGGACGGGCTCGATCCGGCGAACAACCGGATCTCGCGGGAGGTGCTGCCGCAGGTGGTGCACCGGCTCGATCCGCACCGGCATTACGTGCCGAGCTCGCCCTATGCGTGCCCCGGGGCGGGCGGCGCTCGGCCCGAGGAGCACCTGTGGGGCCCGCGCGGATACTACAAGGGCCCCTACTACTCCCATCACAGCGCCCACTTCATCGGCGAGATCGGCTATCACGGATGCCCGAATGCGTCATCGATCCGGCGGTTCATCGACGAAGAACACGTCTGGCCCTGGCAGGACAACGCCCAGTGGCGCATCCACGACGTGACGCATACGCGCCGGGCCGCGGGCCGGGATCGGATCAAGCTCATGGCCAACCAGATCCGGGAGGTGTTCGGCGCGGTGCCCGAGGATCTCGAGTCGTTCGTGCTGGCGAGCCAGATCGTGCAGGCCGAGGCCAAGAAGTACTTCATCGAGTCCACCCGGCTTCGGAAATGGGCGACGAGCGGGCTCCTGTGGTGGAACGTGATCGACGGATGGCCGCAGTTTTCGGACGCGGTGGTCGATTACTACTTCGGCAAGAAGCTCGCCTATCACGCGATCCGCCGCGTCCAGGCGCCGGTGTGCGTGATCATCGGCGAGAACGGCTCGGAGAAGTACCGGCCCGTGGTCGTGGCCAACGACACGCGCGAGGACGCCGAGGTCGAGTACCGGGTGTGGGACGCCGACACAGACGAGACGGCGGCGGCGGGTGCGTTCCGCGTGCCGGCGAACGAGAACTGGCAGGTGGCGCGGCTCCGCGCGTATGCGAGCGAGCAACGCCTGTATCTCATCGAGTGGCGGGTGGGCGGCGCCGTGTTCGGCAACCATTACCTCGCCGGGACGCCGCCCTTTGCCCTGGATCAATGCCGGACGTGGTTGCGCCGGATCGCCGGGCTCGAACCCCGGTTCGATGCGGACGCGGTAGGGCGCTGACGCTCTTGGTGCGGGACGTCAGCCGAGGGCGACGTCGAGCGCCATCATGAGGGCGAAGCCGGCCAGCACGCCGATGGTGGGGATATCGGTGTCGCCCCGGCGTTGGGCCTCCGGAATCAACTCTTCGGCCACGACGAAGATCATGGCGCCGGCCGCAAACGCGAGCGCATAGGGCAGCACCGGGCGCATCAGAATGACCACCGCGGCACCCAGCACGCCTGCGACGGGCTCGACTACGCCCGATAGCTGGCCGTACATGAAACACCGCATCCGGGACAGGCCTTCGCGGCGGAGGGGCATGGCCACGGCGGTGCCTTCGGGGAAATTCTGTAGCCCGATGCCGAGGGCGAGCGCCATGGCGGCGGCGACGGTGGCGCCCGGGATGCCGGCCGCGGCCGCGCCGAAGGCGACGCCGACGGCGAGCCCTTCGGGGAAGTTGTGGAGCGTGATCGCCAGGATAAGCAGTGTGCTCCGCTGCCAGGAGGTGTGGATGCCTTCCGCGTCCTTCATGGCGAGATTCGGGTGCAGGTGGGGGAGGATCTTGTCGATCAGCATCAGGCAACCGCCGCCGGCCAGGAATCCGATCACCGCGGGCGCCCACTTGGACGAGCCCATCTCCTCGCTTAGGGCGATGGCCGGCGCGAGGAGCGACCAGAAGCTCGCGGCGATCATCACCCCGGCCGCCATGCCGAGCGCGCCGTCCATGATCTTCGGGTTGATCTCCCGCGTGAGAAAGACGGGCGTAGCGCCGAGGGCTGTCAGCAGCCACGTAAACAGGGTTGCCAGGAGCGCCTGGATAACGGGATGAAGACTCGTGAAGGCGTCCATGCGGTTCCCTCCCAATCCATGTCGGTTGATGCCAGCGATTCTAAGGGATCCCGCAGGCATAATCCACCCCCTTTTCACGACACGGCCGGTGCCGGCCGTCCGTTTCGCAAGGTCATGGCAGGGCCGCGTGGAAACTAGATCAACATTGCAAAACCGCAGGGGACCTGCTATTTTCACAGACGCATCTTGTTGAGCAGATGGTATACGAACGCTCAGGGGCATTTGGAGTGACAGCAGGAAAGCCCTGGAAAGGGCTCATTGCGCTTTGGGGTGTGCATGCGGCGGGCAGTGTGCTGTTCGCGGTGGTGCTTGACGTTTCGTTTGCGTCCGGGAAACACCTCATCCTTGCGGGCCCGCTCCTCGTTTCGGGCATCTTCCTGGGGTTCTCGCTTCTGCTGGGCCTTGCGGTCCGTTGCCGCGCCTTCCGTGAGCGGTGGTTCGCGCGGTACGCGATCGCCGTTGTCTGCGCCACCGGGACTTCGTTGCTGGTGCTTCTGTACATCACCGACTACGTGTGCAACGCGGCTTGGGGCGGCAACGCGACCCTGGATCTCATTCTCGTGTTCGCGCCCCAATTGAGCGTCGTCGCGCGGTCTCTCGGGCTGCCCGCCGCGGCCCTCTACCTGGCCATCGCCGGCATGATCGTTCCGGTATTTGTGGCCTACCTCTGCTTGTCAAATAGGCTCTTCGAGGGGCTGCAGGCTGCGGTTCGTGCCGGGGGCCCCTACAGCCTTTTCCGCGACAGGCGCCGTGGCCGCCTTTCGACCGCGGCTTTGACCGCAGGCACAGCGGTCCTCCTGAGCGTGGCATTCGTCTCGATGCATTGGCTCGGCGCCTTCTGGCAAGGGGATCCCATTGTGGGCCTGTTCCAGTCGAGGCGCATCTTCCAGTCGGACCCCAGAGGGAAGGTGCTCCCCGTCGAATACGAATCGGCCCTTGCCATGAGGAATTACCCGTTGCGTGCGCCTTCCTCCCAGATGCATATCATCATCATCGTGGTGGACTCGCTCCGTGCCGATCACATGGGCGTCTACGGATATGAGCGGCCGACGACACCGTTTCTGTCGCGAATGGTGGCCGAGGGCCGCATGCGGCAGGTGCGGGCGGCCATGGCGCCGTATGCATGCTCGCTTGGCGCGGCCTTTGCCCTCCTCACCTCGCGAGCCGACCTCAACCTGGGCAAGGAGTTGGGGTACT
>JAFGTL010000117.1 GCA_016934125.1 Candidatus Hydrogenedentota bacterium | reverse complement strand
TGGAACGACTTCGATCCCTGCTGGCTGCCCAACGGCCGCATCTGCTTCATCTCCGAGCGCCGCGGCGGCTTCCTCCGGTGCGGCCTCCGGCCCGATCCCACCTACACGCTCCACGGCATGCGCGACGACGGTTCCGACATCATCACCTTGAGCTACCACGAAACCCACGAATGGCACCCGAGCGTCAACCACGACGGAATGATCGTCTACTCGCGATGGGATTACGTGGATCGCGACTCCGATATCGCCCATCACCTCTGGCTCACCTATCCCGACGGTAGCGATCCGCGCAGCCTCCACGGCAACTACCCGGAC
Source organism: Candidatus Hydrogenedentota bacterium (assembly GCA_016934125.1). Lineage (GTDB taxonomy): Bacteria > Hydrogenedentota > Hydrogenedentia > Hydrogenedentales > SLHB01 > JAFGTL01. The sequence continues at coordinate 3,007 of JAFGTL010000117.1, read as the reverse complement.
ACGCGCGAGTCCCGCCCCTGGATGGAACTCGCCATCCGCGCCGTGCCTGGCTCCCACAGATACGTCGCCGTGTCCGCCCCCCACCACGGCCAGAACTACGGTTCCCTCGTCCTCATCGACGTACGCGAATCCGACGATCGGGCTACCTCGCAGCTCAAACGCATCACGCCCGATACGGCCTTCCCCGAAGCCGAGACCCAGCCCGGCGTCCCCTGCAAAACCCACGGCGGCAGGAACCTGCGCCGCGCCGAGACCTACGGCACCCCGTGGCCCCTCAGCGAGACCTACTACCTGTGCGTCTACGACCGCGGCCAGACCAACTACGGACTCTACCTCCTTGACGCCTTCGGGAACCGGGAACTCCTATACCGCGATCCGGCCGTGGCCTGCCTCGATCCTATCCCGCTCCGGGCGCGGCCCACGCCGCCCGTCATCCCCTCGCGGACGCGCCACGCCATCGAGGATCGCGACGAGCCCGTCGCCTCGACGGGCCGCATCGCCGTCATGAACATCTACCAGAGCGACTTCGAGTGGCCCGAGAACACCCGCATCGCCGCGCTCCGCGTCATCCAGATCTTCCCGAAGACCACCCCAGCCAGCACCGAACCCAACATCGGAATCGGCGCCCAGTCCCTCGCCCGGGGCGTACTCGGTGCCGCCCCCGTCCTCGAAGACGGCAGCGTGTACTGCGAGGTGCCGGCCGGCGTGCCCTTCTACTTCCAGGCCCTCGACGCGAAGGGGCGCGCCGTGCAGACCATGCGATCCGATGCCTATGTCCACCCCGGCGAGACCCTGTCATGCCAAGGCTGCCACGAGCCCAAGCACGAGACGGGCCCCGGCCCTAACCGCGCTACGCCCCTCGCCATCCAGCGGCCCCCTTCGCCCTTGTCCCCGCCGGACACGGACGGCGCGTATCCGGTTCTCTATCCGCAACTCGTACAGCCCGTGCTGGATTCCCATTGCGTGGCATGCCACAAAGGCCACGACGAAGCGCCCTGTCTGGCGGGAGACACCTTCGGCAAGTGGGGGTGGTCGGCCTCATACCAGACGCTCTCGCGTCACGCCTGGGCCAAGCACGGCGGCAACGGGGCCCTCGCCCGGAACGAGACCTCCTACTCTATCGCCGGCCGCGTAGGCGCCAACGCCTCACGGCTCCTCGCCATGCTCGAGGCCGGCCATCACGACGTGAAACTGCCCGACGCCGATCTGCGCCGCATCACCCTGTGGCTCGACTGCAACAGCGTCTTTTACGGCGCCTATCACGACCTCGAGCGCCAAGCCCAAGGCGCCGTCGTCATGCCGGCTCTTCAATAGCGCGTTCCCGCGCCGGTGTCACGGTGCCGCCGTGGCCTCCAGTGCGACACGGACAGTCAGCGCGCCCTTGACGCCCGCCTTGCCAATCGCGATCCGGCGCTGCTCATCCCCCTCGGCCAACGGCAGCGTCTCGATTCGCACCGTGCACCCCTCCGGCACCGTCACCGTCGCCTTGCCGCGCTCGCCAACGATAACCACCGTGTTCCCCTCTTGCTGGCACGGCAGCTTCGTCTGCCAGTAAAACTCCACCCCATCGCCGCTCGCCAACTCGTATTCATCGTGAATCGTCAACACATCGGCGGTGGGGGAGTCCCACGTTCGCACCCACTTCCTATAAAACGGCTCCCATCCCGGCGTGGCGTCGATGGACGCCTGAAACGACGTCGCGTCCCCCGTCCCGGACGGACGCACGCTCACCGGCAGCGGCCGGAGCGGCCGCGCACGCTCCGCCGTGCCCACCGGCGCGAGCATGTTGTGCCGCTGGCACTGCTTGTACTCGTGGTGGATCGGATCGTCGTACTCGCACATGCCCGGATCCATGGCGAACGCCTGCCCCGCGAACTCGAGCACGAAGCTCCCCTTGTCCTCGTGCGTGTGATCGGCCCCGGCCTTGTGGCCCATCACGAGGATCTTCACGGGCTGCCCGTCCAAGTCCCGCAGCGACGCCAGGTGTCCTGTCACCGCCAGTGCGACAAAGTGGGGGAGAGGGGGCCCCTCCTTCGGAAGCGGCTCGCGGCCTTCCGCACGCGCCTTCTTGTTGTACACCGTCACCCAATAGCTGTCCGGCAACAGATTGCTGAGGATCTCAAGCGTCGAGAATCCGAATTCCGATCCCGAATCGCAGATCGGGATCGCGTCCTCCTCCGTCGTCGACGCCACCACCGCCGCGAAATCGGGCGTCCGTTTCACGGCCTCCGGGATCAGTTCCTGCGCGTTCCGCCCCCGGGCCCGGGCATAGTATTTGAGGACATCGTAATTCTCCCGGATCGTCGGATTGAAGTATCCCGGGCCTTCCAGGTATCCCCCGTCCGGCTCGATCACGTTGTTCAGGTTGTTCACCGTGTCCTCGTACGCGAGGTCGGTGTACGGCTTCACCCGCGGCCACTGCCGCTCCATGACGACATAGGCCGCCATCCGCCCCGCATTGAAGAAGGCAAGCTGGTTGCAGTGGAAGATGTACTCGTGCCGCCACGTCACGAAGTTGATCGGCCCGGCGCCCTCCTCGGCCAGCCGCCGCATCAGATAAAGCCGGCCCGTATCCGTGAACATCTCGCCCGCCAGATCCAGCACCCGCGCGATGTCGTCGCACACGTACGAACGCCGGAACGCCCGATCCTCCCACGGGCATCCCGGCACATCCGACATGAAGCCCGACTCCCAGTGCTCCGACATCGCCAGCGACAGCGCATACCGCGCCGCCATCCGCAGCGTGTCCGCGTCCTTCAGCACGAGTCCCGCCTCCGCCAGCCGCGGGTTGCCGTCCAGATGGGCCAGTTCCTCGTCCCGATCCCGTCCGTATACCCGGCCGCCGCCCCCGCTGTTCGCGAACTCATGGATCCCAACCTCCGGCCGGAACGCCTTGGCCTGTTCCGCCATCTGCCCATGGGCCGACGTGCCGTTCTTCGCCATCTCCTCGGCGTGTTCGACGCGGAGCGCCTCCAGTTCGTCCTCAGTCAGGAAGATCCCGTATACC
>JAFGTL010000116.1 GCA_016934125.1 Candidatus Hydrogenedentota bacterium | reverse complement strand
GCACGCTGTCCGTGTCTTCGGTGCCGGCGCCGCGCTTGACGCCCGGGAAGTAGTAGTTCAGGCGGAGGGCCGGTTCAGACGCGACCTTCTCCTTGTATCGCACCCGCAACGCGAAAGGCTTGGGAGACAAGGGGATGTTGACGGCCACGCCGTAGGCGGACGCGCCCTCCTGGCTGGACGCGGACACCTCGAAGAAGGCGCTGCGCCCGCCGGTGGCGGTCGCCTTGTCGTCAAGCCCCGACGCGATCAACTCCCGCCCTTGCTGCTCGGCCCATTTTGCGAATTGGGGCGGCTCCGCGCCGGTGAAGTCCTCAAGAATGAGACAGGGCTCACCGGGCCAGAGCCGCGCCGCCACGGCGGCATCGAGACGCTCGTGCAGATCGTGGAGGTAGCCGACCACATCGCCCATGCCGCGCCCGACGGCGCTGAACACCTCCAACGAGGCGGGCGCGCCATCGGCATCGAGCAGCGCGAGGCCCTGCGCGGTACCGAACTCGTCGAGTTCCGCGCGGGCCTCTGCCGACGCGTACCATGGCGCGGTATACCAGAGGTCGGTGACGGCCCGGAGATCGTAGATCTCGCAGGTGGTCTTCGCCCGCATGAGGAGGGAGGCGGCCCGAACCGCTCCGTCGCCCCGGAGGAGGGCCTTCGAGGGGCTCACCGGAACCCAGGCGGCGTCGCCCGCGACCTGGGCTTCGAGTTTGGTGATGGTCACGGTGCCGCCCGGCGTCCCGTAGGGATCGATGCGCAGCATCCGGATCGGGCCGGCCCATTCGGGCTCGCGTGCGAACAACGAGAGATCCACCTCGAATACGCCAGGCTCGAGCTGCTGGCACGATTTGAACCGCGCGATGTCCATCGGATACTCGCCGGGCTTGATGTCCCCGGCTCGCGCCCACCAGAACCCCGCATGTTGCGATTCGGGCAGATGCACGCGGAACCGGCAATACCGGGCCGCCTCAAAGGCGGACGCGTCGAAGGAGAACGTGATGTAGTTGTCGAGGTCGACCACGTCGAACTGGCCGGACTGCGCGTCCTGCCCGCCCCGTTTGAGACCGAACACGTTCGGGGTGCACCGCTCCAGATTCAGGAAAGACGACCAAATCTCTTCCCAATGCTCCTGGGCTTCGAGGGGGGTCTTCGAGATCAGCACCATGCTACCGGGAGCGGGGCGATCGGGCGCAGACGGCGATGGCGCCGCCACGGGGGCGTCGTCGCCGGTGCAGCCGCCGAGCGCCGCGATGCAGGCGACCGCGGCCAGGATATGGGGTAGTCTGCGGATTGCGGAAACCTCCTCCCACCGAATGGGACAGAAGCGCATGAGCCGGCACCCATTGAGAATACGTTTGTTTCGCTGCACGAGATGACATGCCCCTGGTTGAGCGGCCGCGGTTAGCTGGTTCCATCGCCGCGGATCACGACGACAAACGTCATGAGGAGGATCCAGAGATCCAGCCACGGGCCCTGATACTTCAAGTAGTAGAGATCGTACTGAATCCGGCGTTCGAGCGAGGGATCGCCCCGGCTGACCACCTGCTGATATCCGGTGATGCCGGGCTTGGCCTTGAGCCGGCGCCGCTGCCAGGGGTTGTAGCGCTCCACCAGCTCCACCCGTTCCGGGCGCGGCCCGATGAGGCTCATCTCGCCCTTGAGCACGTTGATGAGCTGGGGGATCTCGTCGAGGCTCGTCCGCCTCAGGAAACGTCCGATCCGCGTAATCCGGGGATCGCGGCGGATGTTGAACACGGGTTCGGCCATGCTGTCGAAATCGCCCACGAGTTCCTGGAGCCGGCCGTCGGCGTCCTGAACCATGGAACGGAACTTGTACATGGGATAAGGCTTGCCGTGAAGGCCGACGCGCATCTGGGTGTAAAGGACACTCCCGCCGTCGGTGCGCTTGATGAGCCACGCGATGAAGAGCCAGACGGGCATGCCAAGGCCGAGCGACAGCGAGGAGACGACGATGTCGAAAAGCCGCCGTACCGCGGCGTATCCCGGATGGAGCGAGGCATCGCGCAGGTGGAACAGGGGCATGCCGCGGAAACTGCCGATTTCGCTCTCGATCACCGCGATATCCGCCACCGATGGGAGCATGTAGACGGGGATATTGCGTTCTTCGCAGAAATTGACGATCCCGATCAGCGCGTCCTGCTCGGTGTCTTCCTGCCGGGACGTCGTTCGATCGAACACGATCACGAGCTTCTCAAACGGACTCGCGGCATGCACTTCCGCGATCCGGGCCACATCGCCCAGGCACGGGATGCCGGCCGCGTCCGCAGACGCGCCGGGCGCGCCGTCCGCGTCCACGGGCGGCGCCCAACGCACCGTGCCCGTGACGCGCAAAGGCAGGCCCGCCAGGCGGAACTGGGTGTCGATGTCGCCGGCGTAAGCGGCCGGGCCGACCACGGCAACCCGCTCGGCGACGCGCCCCCGGGACGCAGTCACCCGATCCACCTGCCGGAACAGGGCGCGTACGAGAACGACGGCCACGAGGGCGCCGAACCAGGCCATGACGTACACTTGGCGTGACAGCAGCAACTGGCGGATGAGGAACGACAGGGCCATCAGCACGAGGAAGGCCTGGAGCCCGGCCAGCACGATGTTGCGCAACTGGACGGCCGGCTCGTTGATGCTGAGCAGCTTGTTCTCGTAACCGTTATTGAGCCAGATCAAGAACGTCCACACGCCCCCGAAGATGCAGGCCGCGCTGAGATACGGGCCGATGCCCGGCACGACGGGCGCCTCGCGGAGGGCCACAAAGGGCGCGTAGAACCGCAGGCAATAGGCCAGCACAAACGCCGCCCCGATGCCCGCGGCATCGCAGAAATACAGAATCGTGCCCCGGTGCCGCCACACCAAGGCGAGCCCGGCGTCTCGTTCCGGCACCCGAACAGCCCGCTCGAGCAGGTTGTGGGACTCCTGTGCCGTCACCATTTCCCCAATTGTCCTCTTGCTGAACCGATGCGCCCGATGCACCCAAGGGACGATGCACGCCCGTCGCCGCAGCCATGCAGAACGGGCCACACCCCTTATCAGTCAATTATGATCCCTCCCCCGCGCATTGTCAATAATCTTTCCGGAAACGGCCGAAGCCGGGCCGCGCGGTGGCCGAGGAACAGCCCCGCCCTCAGGCGCCGGCGGCCGCAAGCACCTCTTCGAACCGATCGGCAATGCCCGCGATGTCGAACTGGGCTTCGGCATACCGCCGCGCGTTCTGCCCGTAGGCCGCGCGGGCCGCATCATCCGCCATCAGGGCCGCAGCGGCCTCGACAAAGGCCTCCGTGGCGTCCGGCGGCACCACGCGCCCCGCGCCGATGTCGGCGACGAGGCGGGCGGCGAGGTTCTCGGGGGGCACGGCGAGCAAGAGGGCGCGCTCGGCGCACAGATACGTCAACACCTTCGACGGCACCGAGAACACGCCCGCGTCGGGTTCGAGGATGGCGACGAGCACATCCGCGGCCGCGAGCATCTCGGGCACGGCCTCGAAGGGCTGCCAACCCATGATGTCGAGGTTATCGAGGCCGTGCTCATCGCGCTGGGCGCGGAGCCAGTCGGGCCCGGGGCCCTCCGACGCCACCACCACGCGCACGCGTTTGTCCTCCCTGAAATGCAGGGCGAGTTGGAGGAGGAGATCGGGGTTATGCTTCATGCCGAGGGTGCCCGAATAGAGGAAGCAGAAGGCGTCTTCGAGGGAATGGGCCCGGGCCCAGTCGTTGGCCTTGGGATGGAGCGGCATGTCGCCCAGAGGCGCCCAGTTGGGGATGACGTGGACGCGGCCGGCCTCGACGCCCCAGCGTTCCATGAGGGGGCGGAAATCCTCCGTGATGAGGATCACCGCGTCGCTCCGGCGGAGCAGGCCCCGCTCGATGGCCATGTAGGCCCGGCCGACGAGATCGCCCGCCAAGGGGATCTTCCTGCGCAGGATCTTGTGGACGGCCATGCTGTACACATCCTGCACCCAGAACACGAACCCGCTCGCCCGCTCGAACGCCGCCCCCTGGATGACGCGCTGCGCCTCCGTAGGCGTGTTGCCCGAGATGACGACATCCGGCCGCCACGCGTGGATGCGCGCCGCCACAAGCCGGGCGTACTCGAGTTCCTGGCCCCGGCGTTTGAGGTAGTTCCACTTCTGGAACGGCTCGGCCAGGGCGATGCCATCCACCTCGAACCGGGCCGGATCCGCATCGCGCCGGGCGAGCGCCCCGTGGGGCGTCTGGTTCGACGCCGAATACACGTGGAGCACGTCATGGCCGCGCCGCGCCAACGCCCGGCTCAACTGCACCTGAAAAGGGTGGCCTGCATAATCGTGGTTTACAATCCGCATCGCTTCCGCCGCCCGCTCCCTGCAAACGCCCTCTTGTCGCCCGGGCCTAAACGGACGCCATGAAACCACATCCCGCCCGGAAACGCAACGAGAGAGTCAACCACACGCGACGACGACGCCCCCCCCTGCGTCCGATGTGGCACCGGCGCCCTCGCCGGTGGATCGTGCCGCATTGAGCCAACAATCCAGGGAGAAGACGAGAGTTTGACAGGATTAACAAGATTCAAACGATGAGCGCCAACACCGATTTTGTCAATCTTGCCAATCCTGTTAATCCTGTCTAAAGGCCTCTGGCCTTGCTCGCAGGCCTGCCGATGGGCCGTCACTCGCCGCGCACGACGGCGTAGACGAGTTCATCATCGAGGCGGCCATCGCGGAACACGCGGCGGCGGAGCCGGCCCTCGAACTGGTATCCATTCTTCTCGAGCACCCGGGCCGATCCGGCATTGACGGCGAACACCCGCGCTTCGAGCCGCTCGATGGACAGCACCTCGAAGGCGTACGCCGTCACCATCCCGACCACCTCCGTCATGATGCCCCGGCCCCAATACTCCTCGCTCAACCAGTAGCCGATCTCACACGTCCGGGCCAGTTCCCCCTCCTTCCCGTGGAGGCCCACGCATCCCGCCGGCTCCCCCTCGACGACAACGGCGAACACGCGTTCCGGGGGCTCCTGATCGCACCATTTGCCAATGTAGGATTCCGCGTCTTCCCGCGTGTACGGATGCGGGAAGATGGCGCTCAACGTTCGCGCCACGTTCCAGTTATTGGCATGGCGCACCAGCGCGGCCTCATCCCCCCGCTGCCACGCCCTCAGCGTGAACCCCCTGCCCTTCATCTCCATGATGCCCTCCTCCCGCGCGCCGCCCTCATGTTTGGCATACCGCAGCACTATGCATACACCCGCCGGCCGCGGATCCACAAGGGGCTACGGCTTGGAGACGCCGAGGCCTTCCATTTCGCGGTTAAGGCGGAGG
>JAFGTL010000115.1 GCA_016934125.1 Candidatus Hydrogenedentota bacterium | reverse complement strand
GACAGCGCTCGATCATCCGGCCGGATTGCCCCTCACCGTGGAACCGGGCGGGGACGGCTCGGCGGCAATGCTCGCCTTGAGGCCGGCCGCGATACCCGCGCTTCACAGCGCGCTCGTGTTCGAATGCCGGTACGCGGGGCGGGTGCGGGTGACGCCCGAGTTCTACGAGCCCGATCTGCGGTGGTTCGAGTACGGAACGGCGGTCGAACTGGAAGGAAACCCGGAAAACCCGGAAAGCATCGAAATCCCTATGCCCGATTTCACCCAGGTCCAGCTGGTGTTCCGCATCGAATTCCTGTCGGACGACGCGCGGTTCACGCTGACACAAACCAATGTGCTGTCTGATCTTGCCGATGAGGACAGGCTGATCTCGGTGATTTCCTGGGCGCCGGACTGTGTCGAGTTGACGGTGGACGAACTGGACGGCCCACGGATTCTCGTATTCCTCGATGCGGCCTATCCCGGCTGGCGTGCCGAGGTGGACGGGGTGCCTGCGGAGGTCTTCCTGGCCGACGACGCGTTCAAGGCGGTGGCCCTGCTGCCGGGGACGCACACCGTGCGGTTCGCCTTCAATTCGGCCCGAGTGTGGGCCGGGGTGGGGGTGTCGGTTGGCGCGTTGGCGGCGGCCTTGGCCGTGGCGGCGTGGGGTGCCGGAACCAGGGGCGCCCGGGCACCGGGGTGAAGTCTTGCCGAGACTGCACTGTTCGCTGCCCTCTTGCTCAAACCCGGCTAACAAAGGGGTGGTATCGTCATGCGTGTGGCTGGGCAGGCGCGCCGCGAGGGATCGAGCGAACGGCAGGCTGCGCGATGGCACAGGGATTGCTCGGCTCAGGTGTAGTAGTGCGGCCCACGATGTGTTGACAAGCGTTCGGGCCTATGCTAGACTGAAATTGAGTCACGAGGGGTGTTTGGTTGGCAGCTCGGAGACGGAGGTGCAGCGGGACTACTCGTGAATTCCTCAGAATGGGTTGTCTGCAACCCTGGTAAGGCCAGGGCGAAGTGTCAGTTTCCGAACCTCAGGGGTGCAGTTTTCTAGAGGGAAGGAGGTGGAGCAGAGCATGGCGAAGTATCTGGTATGGGCATTGGTGATCGTGGTGGGCAGCGGCGTGGCCATCGGCGCCTCGCTGCGCGTCCCGTTCTTCTCGGACGAAGCCGGAACCACCTGGACGGGTGGCGCGCCGGACGGCCCGGGTGGCGCGGACTTCATCGGCGTCTTGAACACGACAGGGAGTGCTCTGTCGTGCGCAATCACGTACCGCGAGGCGGGGGGCGTGGATCGGACGCCGAGTCCGAACACGTTCACGATCCCGGCGTACACGTCGTTGTCGTTCCGGCCGGGCCGCGATGACCCGGTTCAGGAGAACACGGCGTCGCTCGCGGTGCCGAACATGGACGGCGCCCGAACTGGTTCGTGTATCATCACGTGGACTGGTAACGGAACCGACCTGCAGGGACGGGTGCACACGATCAAGTCGAACGAGCAGCAGTCCCAGTACGGGCCGATGATCGGCGTGGACTAAACAACCGGTATCGTAATTTTCCGTACGGCAGGCTTGCCCGAAAAAGGGGTGAGCCTGCCATTTTGCTTTGTCCGGGGTTGGGACAAGAGGCGGCACCCGCCGGCGAAGGCGGCCCCGCCAGGATTCGGGCGGAGACTAGTCTTCGTAGCCGCGCGTGCGAAGCAGCTTGTACTCGATGCTGTCGAGCAAGGCGATGTATGAGGCGGTGATGATGTTCTCGGAGACCCCCACCGTATCCCACGAGTCGTCGCCGTCGCTCGATTCGATAAGCACCCGCGTCTTGGCCCGCGTGGCCGCCTGAGCATCGAGGATGCGCACCTTGTAGTCTTCGAGATGGACGGCGCAGAGTTCCGGATAGGTGGTCTCGAGGGCCTTCCGAAGGGCGTTGTTCAGCGCGTCAACCGGGCCGTTGCCCTCCGCGGCCGTGTGCATCCGATCGCCGTTCGGGAGTTCGAGCTTCACCGTGGCCTCGGCCAGGGTCGAGCTGTCCGCGTCCCGCCGCTCGACGCTCACGCGGAATCCGTGGAGCGTGAAGAAGCTGCGGTGCTGGCCGCGCGCCTTGAGCAGGAGCAGTTCGAGGGACGCGTCGGCCCCCTCGAACTCGTAGCCCTCGTTCTCCAGTTCCTTGACGCGCTGCAAGACCTGCTTGGTTTCGGGCGCGTCGCGATCGAGCGCCATGCCGAATTCAGCCGCCTTCTGAAGGAGACTCGAACGGCCCGACATCTCGCTCACGGAGATGTGCGTACGGTTGCCCACCAACTCGGGCACAATGTGTTCGTAACTCGTCTTGAGCTTCTTCACCGCGTCGGCGTGCATCCCCCCCTTGTGCGTGAACGCGTCGCGGCCCACAAAGGGATCCGAGTCGCGGGGCGTCATGTTGGCCAGTTCGGCGACGAGGTGGGACAGGTGGGTGAGCCGCGCCAGTTGCTCCGGCTCCACCACGGGCAGCCCCATCTTGAGCTGGAGATTCGGGATCACCGACGACAGGTTCGCGTTCCCCGTGCGTTCGCCGTACCCGTTGATGGTGCCCTGGACGTGGGTGGCGCCCGCAGACACGGCGCTCAGCGTATTCGCCACGGCGCAACCGCTGTCGTTGTGCACATGAATGCCCAGGGGCGCGTCGGGCAGTTTACCGCGCACCGCCCGAGTGACCTCCGCGATCTGCCACGGCACCCAGCCGCCGTTCGTGTCGCACAACACGAGCACCTCCGCGCCCGCACGCCACGCCGCTTCCAGCGCCGCCAACGCGTAGCCGCTGTCCTCGCCGTAGCCGTCGAAGAAGTGCTCGGCATCGAGAAAGACGCGGCGGCCCTGCGCCGTGAGATACGCGACGGATTCCTCGATGATCGTCAGGTTCTGATCCAGGTCGATGCGGAGGACATTGGCGACCTGGGTGGGCGATGACTTCGCGAAGATGGTGACCACCTCGGTTTCCGCCTCGAGCAGGGCGGCGATGTTCGCGTCGTCTTCGACGGCCGACTTCGAGTGCCGCGTGCTGCCAAAGGCCGCCATCTTGGCATGCTTGAGGTCGAGGTCGCGCGCCCGCGCGAACAGCTCGGCCGCCTTGGGGTTCGATCCGGGCTGCCCGCCCTCGACGTAGGACACCCCGAAGGCGTCGAGTTCCGCGACGATGCGGAGTTGATCGTCGGACGAGAACTTGATGCGGGGGCCTTGGGCGCCGTCGCGCAGGGTGACGTCGTAGATCTCGATTCGTTCGGACACGGGCGAACCTCCCTGGATCGATCGGTTATTAGGTTCCCACCGGCATGCGCACTGCCGTGAACGATTTCGCCGGAAACCCAGTCAGTGTGACATCAGCCGGGGGCCGAAATCAATCGGGCCGCGTCGAGCCGGGGCTGGGTGATCATGGCGGGCACAAGGCAGTGGCCGCAGGCGACGTGGAGGCCGGTGGCCGCCGCCGCGGATTCGGAGTAGGCGGTGGCCTCGTCGGCCGCGATGCCCGGGCCGCACAGGGCGAAAGGCACCGGGCCGCCGGCGTGCGTCTTGGTCGCGAGCGAGGTCACGTGGTCGGGCGCGATGAGGACGCGGACGTCGCCGAGGGCTGCGGCGCGTTCGAGGCACGGGGCCACCACGCGGCGGTCGAAGTCTTCGATGGCGCGGATCTTGAGGTCGGGCCGGCCCTCATGGGCGGTCTCGTCGGGCGCCTCGACGTGGAGATAGACGAAGTCCTTGCCGGCAAGGGCGTCGAAGGCGGCGTCCACCTTGCCCTGGTAGTTGGTGTCGAGATAACCGGTGGCCCCGGGCACATCGACGGCGTCGAGTCCGGCGCACACGCCGATACCCTTGACGAGGTCGACGGCCGAGATTACCGCGCCGGTGAGGTTGAACCGGTTCCCGTAGGTCTCCATCTTGGGCGCCGACCCCTGGCCCCACAGCCAGATCGACGTGGCCGGGAGGTCGCCGGCGTCGATGCGTGCCTCGTTGACCGCGTGGCCGGCCAGCACCTCGCGGGAACCCTCCATGAGGGCGCCGAGAAACGCGCCCGCAGGCCCGGACGGCAAATGGGGTTCGTAGGCCCGGTCCGAGATGTCGTGGGGGGGCGTGCACTGGGTGGCCACGAGGTCTTCGGCCGTGACGTCGCCGGGGGTAATGATGGTAAGATGGCGGTAGCTGACGCCCGCGTGGAACCTTGCCGGGCCTCCCGCGAAGGCCTCCCCGAGGGCCTCGATGAGGCGGGCGCCTTCCTCGGAAGTGATGTGGCCCGACGTAAAGCTCCGCATGACGCCGTCGGCCAGCGTGACCAGGTTGCAGCGGAAGGCCACTTCGCCCGGGACAAGACGGATGCCGCGGCTCGCCGCCTCGAGCGGCGCCCGGCCCGTGAAGGTAGCCCGGGGGTCGTAGCCGAACAGGGACAGATTGCCGATGTCGCTGCCGGGGGGCAGTCCGTCCGGAATGGGCGAGAAGAGGCCGGTGAGACCCTGGGATACGGCCGAGTCCATGGCGGGCGTCGCGGCGACGTCCAGGGGCGTACGGCCGTCCAGCTCCGGGCACGGGAAGTCGGCCATGCCGTCGCCTACGAGGATGAGGAATCGCATAAGGCCTCCTGAGCGTGACGATTACGGGCGGTACAATAACAGAGGTGACGAGGAAAGCGCAATGGCGGCCCGCCGGGAAAGACTACGAAAAACATGAATTCTGCGCTTAATGCGGCCGCGCGGCTCCTTCAGGCCGAGGGGGTCGAGTTCCCGCCCGGGGTCGCCGAGGGAATTGACCGGCACCTGGGTCTGATTCGGGAATGGAACCGGGTCGCGTCGCTGGTCTCCACGGGCGATGCGGACCGGCTCATGGAGGAGCACGTGGTCGACTCGCTGAGCCTGGCCGCGCTGGTGAACCGGTGGGCGGGCGACGGAGGGTGGTTGTTGGACATCGGGAGCGGGGCGGGGTTCCCCGCAATCCCCATCGGCCTGGTATTGCCCCGGTTGAGGATTTCGCTCGTCGAACGATCCGAGAGGAAGTGCGGGTTCCTCCGGAAGGTGGTCGCCGCGCTCGGGCTGGCCGAGGTCACGGTCCTGACGGGCGAGTTCCCCCGCGTCGGCGGCGCCGCCGACGCGGATGTGATCACCGCCCGCGCCGTCGAGAAGCCCGCCAAGGTGTTGCGGAGCGTACTGGACGCGATGGGGGACTCCTCGGTGTTCCTGTGCCAGTCGGGCGACCCGCGCCAGGCGGTCGGCGGAGGATACCAGATCCTCGAGGTCGACGACGGATGGACGCGCGAGGGCCTGCGGCGGGGCCGGCTGTTTGAGGTGCGGCGCGCGTAGGCGCCGGGGCGTGGGGCGCTCCAGCCGCGGCGTTCCGGGGCGGCGGCTGAGGAGTTGGCGTCGCGGGCGGTCGCCCAAGGCACACAGGGTGGCTGGTTTCCTCCCTTGTCGGGGTGCCGCGGACAGGGGATGTCGTCTCCGTGGCGTCAGATGCCGGGCTTCTGGCTCTGCCGAGGGGCTTGGCTCCCGTCCGCGCGTAGGGCGCGGGTTCACGCGCCAGGGGGGGATCGGCGCTATCTCGGGACGGTGGCTCTGGCTGCGCGGGTTTCCGGGTCGGGCATCCCGGGCCGACAGGGGCCAGGGCTGACCCTCCCCGGCCGTCCACCGCCCGCAGTCCGCGCCTTCGCGGTTGCCGCGTCCCAGAGCGCTTCGCGCGTCCCGCCGGCGGGCCCGTTCTGCGGCCGGCCCCTGCTGCCCGTCCGGCGGGACGCTTCAGCCGGGACACGCCCGCACACATTCAGCCCAAGACCGCGAAAGAAGCTCCGGCCTTCATCCACACCGGTGTTCCTGGCCAGGCAAGCACTGGGCATGGCCCGCTCCGTAGGCCGGACGCCGGCTTCCTGCCCCTCCCAGGGCGTTGCGCCCGCGTGCCGGCCTACAGAGCGCGAGCGGCAGGGATTCGCCTTGGTTCCTCGCGTTGCCGGGGTTCACGGGCCTTGGGGTTTGGGCGTTTCAGCGGAGCGCGCAGGGGGGGTACCGGGGGCCCGGGCAGGTCTCATCGCGCGCCACGTCTCGTTCTGAACGGCCAGGCCTACGGGGTTCGGCGCGGAAGGAGCGACCGGGGGGGGAATTGGCGCCTGTCGGCCGGATCCTGCGCGGCCAGGGCGAGCGCTGCGGTGCCGGCGCGCCGGCAGGGCCTGTCGCGCGGCTCGGCCTCTCGGGCCATGCGAGTGCGCGGGCAGGGCCTGTCGGGCGGGGTCCTGCGCGGTCCGGGTGCGGGGGCAGGGCCTGTCGGGCGGGGTCGTGCGCGGTCCGGGTGCGGGGGCAGGGCCGGTCGGGCGGTTCATGCGCGGGCTAGGGCGATGCGAGTGCGGGGCGGGGCCAGGGCGTGCGCTGCGGTACGGGTGCGGGGCCAAGGCCTGTCGGGCCGGGTCCTGCGCAG
>JAFGTL010000114.1 GCA_016934125.1 Candidatus Hydrogenedentota bacterium | reverse complement strand
CTCCTCGACGCCGGGGTTCATGGCGACGATGCGCGTGTCGCTGCCGGCGTGGAGGCCGTCGGACAGGATGCGCAGCTTCTCATCGTCGTAGCCGATGAAGGAGTAGCAGCCGTCGCACCAGATGCCGGCCACCTTGTCGCCGTAGCGCTCGCCGTACTCGCGGAACACGTCGGCCCACTTCTGGACGAACTCCGTCGAGACGGGGCTGCCGCAGCCGAAGGCCGGGCCGGCCTTCTCGTCGGCGCGCGGGCCGTCGCCCGTCCAGTAGAGCATGAGGCGGATGTTGCGTTTGCTGAGGGACTGGTAGAGGTCTTCGACAAGGTCGCGGGTGGCACAGGCCTCGCCGGGCTGGTAGCCCGAGATGCGATCGAAGGTGGCGTTCGGCGCGATCATGAATCGGGAGATCTGCATGACGGTGAAGATGACGTAGCCGGCGCCGGCCTCGGCGGCGGCGTCCGCAAACCGCTCCGTGTCGAAGTCGCGCACGCACTCATCCCATGGCGTGGATTTGCCCATGCTTTGGACTTTCTCGGCACTGTTCTGGATCCCGGCCAGGTAGTGGACAAATATCCCGAACCCGGCCTTCTGAAACCAGTCCGTGTTGGGGTTCTCCGATTGGGCGCCGGCGGTGGCGGCGCCGAGCAGGGCAAACACCAGCGTTACGCAACCAACTGCGAGGGGATAGGTTGTCATCGAACGCGTCTCCTTTGGGCGGAATGTGAGAGTTCGGAGCACCGGGGAAACCCCGCCGACGCGGCCATTGTGAACGATCCGGCGGTGGCGGCACAAGGCTCGTTCGGGCGAGTCGGGGAGCCTGGCGCGCCGCAGGAGCGTGGCGTTCCGGGCCGGCAGGGCGGGCGTGCTTCCGGGCGCGTGGTCGACGTTGACACGGCTGCCCGTGAAATGGTATATTTCGGCGTGGTGAGAGTGGGACCACGGTCCCACTCTTGCTGTGTGCGCGGGGGCGTAGTTCAGCTGGTTAGAACGCCGGCCTGTCACGCCGGAGGTCGCGAGTTCGAGTCTCGTCGCTCCCGCCATTGAAGAGACTCAGGCCCAAGGGCTTATGAAGAGAGCCCTTGGGCCTTTTTCGTATCGGGTTGAGACCTGCGCCTTTCGTGTGCCCCTTTCACCGGGCCGGCCACGGGCGCGAGGGGATTGGAGGTGTCTCGGGGGTATGATTTCGATGTTCAATATTGCGTTGGGTTTGTGTCATATTGGGGGAACGACGCTTAGCGGAGTGGCGCGTCCCCGCGCCAAGTCTGAATACGCGTAGAGCGCTCTTGGCTGAAGGAGGAATGAAGATGAAGCCGATATCCATGTTGTCCATCGCCTGTGTCGTGGCTGCACTTGCCGCTGGGTTGTGTTCCGCGGCCCAGTCGGATGGCCCGGAGATCAAGGTATGGACGCAGATGGAGAAGAACGACAAGGGCGAGGAGAAGGAAGTGGTGTACATGACCATCGATGGGGTGATGGTGCATGAAACCGATCCGGCCAAGCAGCCGCAGCCCGCAGTCGTGACACCGGGCACGGAGAGCACGCAGGACAAGGCGGGCCAGGCGCCTTCGGATGCGGTGGTGCTGTTCGATGGCACGAATCTGGACAACTGGACATCGACGAAGCCGGAGGAGGCGACGAAATGGCGGGTCGAGAACGGGGCCATGATGCCGACAAAGGGCTCGGGGATGATCCAGTCGAAGCAGGAGTTCGGCTCGTGCCAGTTGCACCTCGAGTTTGCCACGCCCAAGCAGGTGGAGGGGGAAGGGCAAGGCCGGGGCAACAGCGGCGTGTTTCTCATGGGGAAGTACGAGGTTCAGATACTCGACTCGTACGGGAACACTACCTACCCGGACGGCCAGGTGGCCGCGCTCTATGGCCGCAGCATCCCGCTCGTCAATTCATCGCGGAAGCCGGGCGAATGGCAGAGCTTCGACATCATTTTCCACCGGCCTCTGTTCGAAGATGGGAAGGTCGTGAAGTGGGCGACGTTCACCGTGCTGCACAACGGCGTGGTGGTTCAGGACCATGCGGCGCTCAGCGGCGGCACGGGCTGGCGCGGCCCTCACGCGGTGACCGACTACGCGCCGCACGGCGACAAGGGGCCGATCCAACTCCAGGATCACGGCAATCCGGTGCTGTTCCGGAACATCTGGGTTCGGGAACTCGAGGACTGAGGCCCGTGACGGCCTGACATTCGGGGCTGTTTCCCGTATGGTCGGGATGATGGACGGGCGCCGCTTCATCACAGCAGCGAGACGAACGGGGACATCTGTGCATACGAGTATCAGCAGTATCGATCTGGGCATCATCGGCGCGTACTTGGTGCTGGTGTTGGGGATCGGCTTCTACACGGCGATCAGGACGAGAACGGGCGAGGATCTGTTCCTCGGGGGCAGAACGCTCACGTGGGGATGCATCGGCCTGTCGTTGTTCGCCTCGAATATATCGAGCAATAACCTGATCGGGTTGGCCGGGGCGGCCTACACAACCGGGATATCCGTGTCCAACTACGAGTGGTTTGCAGGGGTTCCGCTGATCATCATGGCGTTCTTCTACATTCCGCTGTATCTGAAATCGCGAATCACGACGATTCCGGAGTTTCTCGAACTCCGGTTCAACCGGGCGTGCCGAACCTACTTCTCGGCCGTCACGATTCTCCTGAGCGTGGTGGTGGACACGGCGGGCGGGTTGTACGCGGGGGCGCTTGTCGTGAAGGTGTTCTATCCGGGGGCGCCGCTGCTGCCGGTGTGTTTTGCGTTGGCCCTGGTTGCGGGCCTGTACACGGCCTTCGGGGGCCTCAAGGCGGTGGTGTACACGGACGCCATCCAGGCGGCCATCCTCCTGGTGGGCAGCGTGGTTTTGACGTTCATCCTTTTCGGTAAACTGGGGTTCTCCTGGGCCACGGTGAGGGAGGCGGTGCCGGAGGGCCATCTCTCCCTCATCCGGCCGCTGGACGATCCGACGCTGCCGTGGCTGGGGACGCTGGTGGGCGTGCCGGTGCTCGGGTTCTGGTATTGGGTGACAAACCAGTACATCGTGCAGCGTGTGCTCGGCGCGAAAAACGTGGAACATGCGCGATGGGGCGCGATGCTGGCCGGGTTCCTCAAGGTGGTGCCCTTCTTCACGATGGTGTTGCCGGGGGTGATGGCCATCAAGCTCTTCCCGGGGCTCAAGGACGGGGACATGGTGTATCCGACGATGATCACCCAGGTGTTGCCGGTGGGGCTGGTGGGGTTGGTTCTCGCGGGATTGGTGAGCGCGATCATGTCGAGCATCGACTCGACGCTGAATTCGGCGTCGACATTGGTGGTATGCGACTTCATCGAGCCGTACAAGCCGGGGATGCCGCCCGAGCGGGTGGCGTGGCTGGGGCGGATCACGACGATCGTCATCATGGTGCTGGTGGCGTCGTGGGCGCCGTTGATTGCGCGGTTCGGCGGGCTCTTCTCGTATCTGCAACAGGCGTTCTCGATCCTGGTGCCGCCCGTCGCGGCGATCTTCCTGATCGGGCCGTTCTGGAAACGGGGCAACGGGCTGGCCGCGTTCGCCACGCTCATCATCGGCCATGTGCTCGGCGCGGGGTTGTTCTGCCTCGGGCAGATGGGGATCTGGACGATTCATTTCACGATCAATGTGGGCATCATGACCGCGGTGAGCGCGGCAGCGTACGTGGGGATCAGCCTGGTGACAGCGCCGCCGGCGCCCGAGAAGGTTGCGGCGTGTGCGTGGACGCCGGCGCTGGCCGAGTCGGCCGGCCGCGTGGCGTGGTACAAGAACTACCGCATCCACTCCGCGGTGCTACTTGCGGTGCTGGCCTTGCTGCTCGCGGCCTTCTGGTAGCTGCCTTACGGATTGGCGGGCGCGGGGCCGTGGAGGTTGTCGAACACGTTCGTCTTGTCGGACGCGCGGACGGCCTGCGCGGCGTCGGCGTGGTTGAGGAACCAGTTGTGGTGGACGTCGCACGTGTCCTGAGGCACGCCGCGGATGGCGATGGGGCGTTCGGGCGCGCGGAACGTGTTGTTGTAGATCTCGATGGCGGTGCCGGCGATGTCGGTGCCGTCCTTGCGATCGCGGCCGCCGTGCATGTCGAAGCAATGGCTGAGGGACACGCCGAGCTCGACGTTGTGTCGGGCGACATAGCTGCAGCCGGGGCTGCCGGTGCCGGCGATGGAGTGGCGGTTGTAGTTGAACAGGTTGTACTCGATGAGCGAACCGGCGGCGCCGTGGGATACGCCGTAGCCGAGGCCGTTGTACTGGCAGTGGTGGATGTAGTTGTGGTGGATGCGGTGTCCCGTGCCGCCGGCGAGGTAGGTGCCGGCATGGCCGAAGCCGGAGATGTCGCAGTTGTCGACTTCGAGGGCGTCGTGCTGAGTGCGGATGCCGTTCTGGGTGGGGAACTTGTAGTAGTACTCGTGGCCGCCGCCGCCCTCGGAGAAGGCGCGGCGATGGTGGTCGAGATAGCGTTTGGTGTTGGGCCCGCGAAGGCGGAGGCCGGTGACGCGGACGCCCGGGCCGGCAGGGCGGATCATGACGGGGGTCTTGAGTGCGTCGCTCGTGAGGAGGGCGCCCGGCGATCCGTTCGCGCCTCGATCGCTCGCGAGGGTGACGCCCGCGGGCACATCGAGCACGAGTTCGTCGATATAGATGAGGGTGGTCATGTCGATCTCGCAGTCGCCGGGGATGAAGACCACGTCGCCGTCCTGCGCGTTGGCGAGCGCATCCACGAGGCCCTCGAGATCCGTGGCCGTGCGATCGCCTGCGGTCACGATGTGTGTGTAACCGGCACCGCCGCCGATGGGCCCTTGCGCGTCCGGCTTGGCCCCATACACGACGCCATCCCGCTCGATCCACGTCGGCTCTTCCTGCGCCCATCCGCTCGGACACGCCACCAGACTGATCGCCGCAAGAACGCCAAGCACCCGCATCATCGAACGCCCCTCCCTGTGAGTCCGCCCATCCGCCGCACGCACTCTACCGGCGCCAGCGACACGATTCAACCGGGGCGGGGCAGGGGGGCGGGGCTGGCACGTTATTCAGGGCCATCGGACGTTGAGTGTGCGTGGACACGGATGACAGGCGAGGGCGGCTGCCCCACATTGGGGTCGCAGCGGTGAGGGCCGCCGGGGTCGGCGGCGGCAACGGGATACTGAAAACGAACGAGCCCAAGGGGCGGTGTGTGCAACCCCTTGGGCTCGGTTGTGTTACATGGCGCGCTCGGCGCGATTCGAACGCGCGACACCCGGCTCCGGAGGCCGGTGCTCTATCCACTGAGCTACGAGCGCATGTGCGTCACGGGATTCGCGCCGGGCGAATCCTGTTCTGCGGGCGGTATGGTAGCACACGGGACGGGCGCGTGTCTATCGTGGGGGCGCGCTCCGTGGACGGTCAGGTTGTGGGCTTCGTCGTCTTCGGGAGGGGGGACACGTAGTCGCGTCGAGGACTCCGCGTGGAACATGTCCCCCACTCCCCGCTCTGTGGAGCCCGTGGGCGGTCATGTCGTGGGCTTCGTCGTTTTCGGGAGGGGGGACACGTAGTCGCGCCGGGGCGGCGCTTGGAACATGTCCCGCACTCCCCGCTCTGTCGAGCCCGTGGACGGTCAGGTGGTGGGCTTCGTCGTTTTCGGGAGGGGGGACACGTAGTCGCGTCGGGGACTCCGCTTGGTACATGTCCCCCACTCCTGGCGCGTTGTGCTGGGCGGGTGCGGGGAGGCTTCAGCGGATGCGGGGGCGGCGGATGAGGAGGATGAGGGCGGTGGCGAGGCCGGTGAGGAGGGTGAGAGTGGAGATGGCGAGGCCGATGCGGAAGCTCCAGGGGAAGTAGGTGTATTGGACTTCGTGGGTGCCTTTGGGCACGAGGATGCCGCGGAAGAGGTAGTAGGTGGGGAAGATCTCGGCGGGTTGGCCGTCGATGGTGGCATTCCAGCCGGGGTAGTATTGATCGGTGAGGACGAGTACGGCGTTGTCGTTGGCCTGGACGTGGATGGTGACGTGGGTGGCGGTGCGTTTGGTGACGGTGGCGGTGCCGAGGGTGTCGGAGGCGGCGTTGGGTGCGGGCGCGTTGGCGGGCAGGGGGGCCTCGAGCAGGGCGACTTCGCGGGGGTTGTAGTCGGGGTCGGCGAGAATGGCGAAGAGGTCGTCGATATCGGGCACGATGTTGACGCGGCCTACGAGAAAGGCGCGGGGGTAGGCCCAGAGGTTCTCGTAGACTTCGAGGCCGTCGATGGTATCGAGGTATTTCCAGCCGCCGCGTTCGTCGCGGGGGAATCCGGGTTTGCAGTGGGGGATGTGGAGGTAGTATTTGATGCTGCAGACGGGTTCCATGGGATACCAGAGGTCGGTGCTGAGGGTTTGCCAGAGGTACATGATGCGGCGGGGATAGATGCCGTCGTAGCCGCGCCATTGTTCGATGCCGTACCACTGCATGAGGCCGGGCAGGATGCCGGCGGACATGATGGCGACGCGCGGGGGCGGATCCATCTCCTGGAAGTAGCGGGTGAGGGCGATGTCGGGCCAGAGGCGGTCGCGGGGGGTCGTGGGATGGAGCCCGCGCGTGGCGATGATGAGGTCGCCGGCGATGAGGACGGCGAAGAGGGCGATCCAGAGCTTGGGGTTGTGGCGGATGCAGTTGCCGATGAGGGCGATGAGGCAGAGCACGGCGAGGATGCCGGCGATGAGCACCTGGATGAGGAGGTAGCGGTCCTGGCCTTCGAGGGCGAGGGTGGCGCGGTGGAAGAAGTAGAGGCCGGCCATGGGAGCGCCGATGAGGAGCATGAGGAGGGCATACCAGCGGAGTTCGCGGATGCGCCGGGGGCGGGAGAACCAGCGTTCGAGGCCGAATGCGGCGAGGAGGGGCATGGTGAACACGGGGAAGGCGACGTGGTAGATGTCCCAGAGGGAGTTCATGACGGGCAGTTGCTTGACGTAGTCGGTGAGGGGATGGCTGAAGCACATGAGCAGGCTGAAGGTGGTGGCGGCGAGCAGGCAGAGGATCTGCGCGCGGCGTTTGGGGTTGGGATCGGCGCGGGAGATGAGCAGGGACAGGGCGCACCACACGACGATGCCGAAGTAGGCGAGGGTGGTGTAATTGGAGTTCCAGTGGCCCCAGTAGTTGTTGGTGGCCGTCATGCCGTAGAACCGGGGCACCCAAAGTTGGAGCACGGAGCCGGCGGTGAGGGCGGTGGTGAAGTCTTCCATGCCGAGGTGGCCGCGATCCTGGATGCCGTAGCTGTGGACGAGGTATTCGAGGAAGGGGAGGATCTGGGCGGCGCACACGAGGAGGGCGATGGCCCAGAAGGCGACGGCGAGTCCTGCGGGCTTCCAGAGGCGGGCGCCCCAGCGTCGGTCGACGAGCAGGCGGAGGGCGAAGTAGAGGCCGGTGCCGAGGCCCATGGTGAAGGCGGTTTCGGGATGGCCGCAGATGAGAATGAGTACGCCGCCGATGAGGGCTGTGCAGAACCCGCGCCGGTAGCGGCCTTCGAGGAGGTACTCGACGCCGAGGAGCACAATGGGGAGCCAGGCGGCGGCGTCGGGCTCGCACCAGTAGCTCCAGGTCATGACGTACATGCTGAGCATGAAGGCGATGGACACGAACCGGGCGATGCCGGGGGTGAACTTGAAGCCGCGGGCGCAGAGGTAGGCGGTGGCGCCGCATAGCCAGACTTTGAGGAGGATGAAGAGGGTGTTGGCGAGGTGGAACTCGAAGAGCGAATGAAGGAGCCGGGGCGGATAGAACACGGCGCTCTGGTAATTGGCGAGGAGGGGGAGGCCGGTGAGTTCGAGGTTGTTCCAGAGGGGCCATTCACCGTTTTCGAGGCAGGTTTGTGTCTGTTTATACCAGCCGGTAAACACGGTGAGGAACTCGTTGGCGAGCGAGTTCTCGGTGTTGGGCCAGTCCACGAAGCCGGTGGTATTCCAGGGGAGCATGTCGTAGAGGACATAGCCCGGGGAGATCATTTCGCCGCGCAGGAAGGCGCCCGGGAACACGAAGGCGAGGAGGACGACGAGTAGGAGCGCGTGGAAGAGCCCTTCGCGCCAAGTGATACGGCTGGACACGTCCTTCATGCCGGATTCCGGTTCCCGTCTACGTATCGGGGGCCCATGGCCGGGCCGGCCCGCTACTGGTTCGCCGTGCGTAAGCGGCTTCAGAACAGAGGGGTTACGCCTCGACAACGAGCGACTTGAACGTGGTTTTTATACTCGATTGTGCGGAGAGAGGTCAACTTGGGTGCAGCGCCGGGGCGTGCGGAGCCGAGGTATCTACCGGGTTCTCGAGGCCCTCGGGAATCGTCGAACACCAAGGAAACCCGCGGCCTCCTGCGGCGCGAACTCTTACAGAGGTCGCGCAGGGCATGGGGCGTCGTGGTCCCGGGGTGGCGGTGTGCCCTTCGGGCGTTTCACGCCCTCGGGCACACGCTGACCCCGGGCTGGACGAATTATCGCACCCCTTTCGGGGTGCCCAGCCAGAGGGCGCGAGACGGGCGCGGGGAGCAGAGCGAACCGGGTGCATAGGTAAGTGTCTCGAACAATGGGGCCTGCGTCATAAAGGTGGGTTTTCGTGTCTCAAGCCGCCCACAATCCGCACGCAAGGAACGCGGCAGGATGCCGCGTCTACGTTTCCGTCCAACGCAGAAGCAGCGTCTTGCCGGTTTACCTGCCTCTGCCGTCCATCCAGAAGCCCACGATGCATGGAGCGAAACGGCAAAGCACCGGAAAGGCCCGCCGCGGCGGGCCAATTGGGACTTCGTCTCCCACGTCGAGAGCGTTACGTGCGGATTGTGGGCCGTCAGTATGGGTGGTTTTCTGCAGATTAGGCGTCGAGCGTCGTCCGGTTAACGCCGCTGTTTTCGAGGAAAAACCGCGAGTGTATACACGCTACTACACAAAACGGCCTCGATCTAAAGGAAAAAGCGGCAAAACCCCTATCCATGACGCAGGCCCCGAACAATCCGCCGGACAATGCGCCGGAGATGTCAAGACTCTTTAGAAGTGTCACATGAGTTAACTCGTTAGAAATGTCACATTGCCTTGGTTTCCGGGTTGAAGACTAAGCGAGT